>DAOUPU010000004.1 GCA_030625995.1 Flavobacteriaceae bacterium | reverse complement strand
TGTCCTGATTGCGTATAATAAATTACGAGTACGTTTTTCAAAATAAATTTATTTTTGTTCTGCCCAAAAATCAAAATAATTAAACCATTGATATGGATACTTTTTCAAAATCCAAGCGATACTTTCCGTATATCTTTTAAGCAAATCTTGGGCATTTCTAGCTTTAAATTTTGCCTCACGAGTATAAAGATGATAATGTTTTGCCGATTCTTTCATCACATACACAAAGACTACCGGCACCCTTAGCCTTGAACCCAATAAAAAAGTCCCTGCCGGGAACTTAGCTTCTTTTCCTAATAATTCTTCCGAAAGAACTTTATTTCCTTCAAAATAGCGATCTCCCGTAAAACAGATCAATTCATTATTACTCAGTGCATTATTAATCTCAAAAATATGAGACAGATCCTCTTTGACCAAAATGATTTTCAATTTTGATTTTAAAGAAATACTCTCCACATATTCTTTAATAGCTTGATGCTCATTGTCGGTCGTAACTAAATTTATTTGTGACAAATCATCGATCTCACTAAAAAAGAACTCCGCTATTTCAAAATTTCCTACATGAGCACTAATAAGAATTCCTCCTTTTTTATTCTTTAAAAGACGCTTTAAGATATCTACTCCGTCAAACTCATAAGTAAATTTATCTCTCAACCCTGAGGAAATTGCTACTTTATCAATAATTGTTTGACCGAATATACAATAACTTCTATAAACTTTAAAAATACTCTTGAATTTCGAATATCCAAGTCGTTTGTGAAAATAGTAAAAGTTTGCTTTCGTGCCTTTGAAAGAGAAAAGCAGGAAGTAAAAAGCGACGAAATACAGTATTAAATAAGCTGATCTAATACCTAAATTATGAATAAAAAAAATGAATATTTTATATCCAAGAACTGCTCCCCTTGATTTTCCATCCCATTGAGCCATAAAAAAGTATTTTTAATTTACTTTTTCATCGATTAAATCATAAAAATTTTGCAATGTTACAATACTCACAAAGTCTTCAGCATCCAATTTCACACTAAAGTTAGATTCCACCGAAACCACCAGATCCACGTAATCCAAACTATCCAGCTCCAAAGTTTCTTTTAAATTTGCTTCAGGTTGAATTTCATCCGCATCAACTTCAAACTCATCTTCAAGGAAATTGTTTATTTTACCTATAATAGTACTCTTATCCATATTCTATTTAAACTTTTTTACAATTATTGCTGAATTTGTTCCACCGAACCCGAAGGAATTGGACAAAAATACATCAATATTTTTATTTATAGTTTGTGTAACCAAATTTAATTTTTCTGAATCTTCATCTTTTTCATCCAAATTTATATTAGGAGCAATAAATGAGTTCTCCATCATGATCATGGAGTAAACGATTTCACTCGCTCCGGCCATCCAGCATTCATGTCCTGTCATTGATTTTGTAGAACTAACCATGGGCTGGTGTCCATAAAAAACCTTATATATTGCCCTCGCTTCATTCTGATCTCCTACGGGTGTGGATGTAGCGTGGGCATTTACATAATCAATACTGCCCGCCTCCATATTCGATTGCTTCAAAGCCATTTTCATAGCTCTTGTAGGACCATCAACATTTGGGTTTGAAATATGCTCGCCATTGGATGAAAAACCATAGCCGACTACTTCCCCCAAGATATTAGCTCCTCTCTTAATTGCAGATTCATAGCTTTCAAGAATAAGTGTTGCGGCACCTCCACTAGGAACCAATCCATCCCTCTTTTTATCAAAGGGTCTGGAAGCCTCCGCGGGAGCATCTTCATTAACAGAAAAAACCCCTAAGCCATCAAAGCTACCCATTGCATACTTATTTATTTCTTGTGCACCTCCGCAAATAACACAATCTTGTAATCCACTTTTGATGAGGTGATACCCTAAGCCAACAGAATGTGAACCACTTGCACAAGCAGCGCTAACGGTCAAATTAATTCCCTTCAAATTGAAGATGGTTGATAAATTCATGGTAACTGTAGAATTCATCCCCATGAAAACAGCGCCTGAACCCACCAAAGTAGTATCTCCTTTTTCTCTTATTTTATCAATGGATTCAGCAACAGATTGTGCAGTGCTGTCATTACCAAATAAAATACCAACTTCATTGTCTCGAAGAAATTTCTCATCAATTTTTGCATTTGCAAGTGCTTCAATAGTAGACATATATGCAAAGCGAGATTCCTGCCCCATACTTAACCTTTGTCTTCTTGAAAGTAATTTCTTAATATTCGGCTCAGGAACCATTCCGGTTAAAGCCGATCTATATCCAAAATCCTTACGTTCTTGATCAAAAATAATTCCAGATCTGCCATTGTACAATGATTCTTTTACTTCTTGTAAATTTACACCCAGACAGGAGTAAATACCCATACCGGTTATTACAACTCTATTCACTATTTCAAATTTATGCTATTATTGAATTTGTATTTATTAAATGAGCGCATTTAAAATTGCTTCCAATGCAACTATATGGTTAAACAACGATCCCGTCGAATCCATATATCCATCAGGAGTGGAATTAAAATCAAAATCTCACTAAGAATAAATACCTCCATTAATATTTATAATTTCACCTGTAATATAAGATGCTTTTTTTGAAACTAAGAACGACACTAAATCCGCTACTTCTTCCGCTTCACCAAATCTATTAACAGGTATCATTTTTTTAAGCTCTTTTTCATCTAGATCTGCTGTCATATCCGATTTAATAAAACCAGGTGCCACGGCATTCACAGTAATTTTACGTTTGGCTACCTCTTGTGCCAAGGCTTTTGTTGCTCCAACTATCGCTCCCTTTGCAGCAGAATAATTGGTTTGACCAGCCGTACCTTTAACACCGGACACAGATACCAAATTTACGATTCTACCATATCTATTTCGTAACATGGGTTGCATTAAATGATTGGTAACATTAAAAAAGCCATTCACGCTTGTACTAATTACAATGTCCCAATCTTCTTTAGGCATCCACATAAATAAACCATCTTTTGTAATTCCTGCATTATTAACGATCACCTCAATAATCCCGTCCTCATTGTTCTCTAACCAAGTATCCAGTTTGTTTTTAACATCCTTTGCATCAGCAACGTCAAATTGTAGTATCTCTCCCGTTGAACCATTTTCCTGCACCAATTTCAAAGTATCTTCTGCCGCTGTTTTATTCGAAAGATAATTTATAATTATATGATAGCTGGAATCTTTTGATAGTTGCACGCAGATCGCCTTTCCTATACCTCTTGACCCCCCGGTAATTAATGCACTCTTCATAGTTATGTTCTACTTTATTTCAACAAAATTCTCAGCATTTTGAAACCAAGTATCTGCCAATAATTCTCCTTTTGTATTAATAAATCCCCATTGTTTTTTATACCCCACTCTGGATAATCCATTTGAAAAACCAACTTTACTTATAGAAACATCCGAACCCATAATGGTCAATCCTCCAAAGCTGGATTTAATGATATATTTATCCTCAATTACCAGATCTCCTTGTCTGTTTATAAATCCCCAAAGCTTACTTATCTTAACCGGTGCCAACTCATCCTTACTGAATATTTCAGCATCTCTATACTTTTCTTCTATCACAACCTCTCCACTTTCATTGATATAGCCCCAAAGTTTTCCGTCACTAGTTACTGGTGCTAATTCGTATGAAAATTCTTTCACTTTAGCAAATATTGGTTCTATGGCCCATTTTCCTGTTCTATCAATAAATCCAACCAATTTGCTTTCATTTCTGGCGATCGTTAAATTCTCTCCATCATCAAAATTCCAAATTTTTGATGCACCTTCTACTTTTGTAAAAACACCGTCATTCATTAAGCCAAAGACCCCATCCATTTTTACAGGAACAACTCCCTCTGAATAGTGCCCTACAAATTGAAATTCCATTTTTAAATATTCCTGTCCTTTAACATTTATCATTCCCCATTTATCTCCTAATTTAACACTGGCATGACCATTGAAGAATTTTAAGATCTTATCATATTTTGGTTCCAAAACAACTTCACCTTCTGCATTAATAAGTCCAATTTTACCATCTTTATTAATATAAGCCAAGCCATTTCTGAATCTATATTTCTTATCGGAAGCAGGCATCTCAACTTCTTCACCTTTTTTATTGATATAGAACCATCGTTTATCTTTTGAGACCAATGCCAAACCACTATCAAATGGTTTTGCTTTGTCAAAATCCCTTTCGATAACAAGTTTGCCACTACTATCAATAAATCCTGATACTTTTTTATTATGAACACCTGCTAATCCATCAGAAAAGTTAAATGCACCTTCATAGGTAGGTTCAACAAGCCAGCTTCCATCCTCTTTTAGGAAACCATATTTACCATCTTCTCTGACCAAAGCAACTCTTTGTGCAAATAATGTCTGGCACAATAATATCATTGATAACAATAGAACTAATTTTCTCATTATGGTAAGGTTTAGGTTAATAATCGTTTGTTCTATTTTAATCTATTTTCATAATGAATTCTTTCACCTTATTAACGTAAGGATACATGATCATATCTTCTTTAAAGGTAGGTACTATTTCTCTTATTTGTTTATAAAGTTGAGATGTTTTAGTAGAAATTTTATCTTGATACCCTAAATATTCAATGGCTTGAATTACCGTAATTAACTCAATAGCAACTACTTCAAAAGCATTTTCAATTACTTTCTTCGCCATCAATGCCGCATTAGTCCCCATACTTACAATATCTTGATTATCATTATTATTGGGTATGCTATGCACATACATAGGATTGGATAATGTTTGATTTTCCGCAGTAGTTGAAGTAGCCGTAAATTGAACTCCCTGCATACCAAAGTTCAAACCTAATTTTCCCAAATTTACGAATGGGGGTAAAATATCGTTCAATTTATGATTTAATAAATAATTTAACTGTCTTTCCGATAGCATGGTTAGCTTAGTAACTACCATTTTTAACTTATCCATCTCAAGGGATATATAATCTCCGTGAAAGTTCCCTCCATGATAGACATGTTCGTTTTCCACATCAACTATTGGATTATCATTAGCCGAATTAACTTCCTCTATCAGAATTTTTTCCACACCGTTTAAGGTATCCAGTACAGGGCCTAATATTTGCGGTACACATCTTAGTGAATAATATTCTTGTACTTTTTCTTTAAAAACAGAATCGTGAGATTCACCGTTATACAAATAATCTTCTCTGTTCTTTATTAGTTTACTATCTGCTAAAGCATCGCGCATCATTGTAGCAATTCTTTGCTGCCCTTTATGCTTTTTGGTTTCATTCAACTCAGATGATAAATGATCTCCATAAGCACTTACGATCTCATTGATAGCAACTGAACATCCAACTATCCAGTCTAATAGCTTCTTTGTATAAATGGTATTTACAATTCCAATCCCTGTCATGACAGAGGTGCCATTCATAAGACCCAATCCCTCTCGAAGATCAACAGTTATAGGAGATAAATTTTCCTTTTTAAAAACTTGCGAAGTTGGCAATAGCTCCCCTTTATAAAATACCTCACCCTCACCAATTAAAACTAAGGCGAGATGCGCTAATTGCACTAAATCTCCACTGGCACCAACACCGCCATGAGAATATATAAGTGGTATAATATCTCGATTTATCAGTTCTATCATTAGAGTTATGACAGATGGATGAACTCCTGAATTTCCCAAACATAAGGTGTTTAATCTGGCTAACATGGCCGATTTTACATATACCGGTTTCAAGGGAGTTCCGGTTCCCGATGCGTGACTTCTAATTAAATTATATTGAAGCTGGATCCTGTCCTTGTTTTCAATTTTGTACTGCGCCATTGGCCCAAAACCCGTGTTAACACCATATATTACCTTGTTCTTTGAAAACTCCTTTAAAAATTGATAACTTTTATCAACTCTATCAAAAATCTGCTTACTTAATTCAATTTTATTGTTTTTAAAAAGGACATCAAAGAAATTATTTAATACTAACTCTTTTTCTATTTCCAACATGTTTAATTTTGAAGTTTATTCAAAAAATCTCACGATTTTATCTATTTTTACTGGACAAATTTAATATTTTTTTATATATAAATCTTTATAAAATTATGACAGAAGAGTCAGTTGATATTCTCATCATTGGGGCAGGTCCAGCAGGCTGTGTTTCAGCAGCTTATTTAATTAATAATAATATAAAGGTCAAGGTAGTTGAAAAATCAAAATTTCCAAGATTCGTTATAGGTGAAAGCCTGCTACCAAAGTGTATGGAACACTTTGAAGAAGTTGGTCTACTGGATTGTTTGCAAGAACAAAGCTTTGAAAAGAAATACGGAGCACGATTTTTAAAAAACGATGTTGTGTGTAATTTTGACTTTAGTCTTAAACATACAAAAGGATGGGATTGGACATGGCAGGTACCCCGAGAGGACTTCGATAATGCGCTCGCAATCGAGATCCAAAGAAAAGGCGTTCCAATTGATTTTGAAAATGAAGTTGTAGATGTAACTTTTGATGGCAGTAACTCTAAAACAACGGTTAAGGACATCGATGGAAATTTAAAAATTATCAATGCCAAGTTTGTTATCGATTCGGGTGGTTATGGTCGTGTACTACCACGAATTCTTCAGTTGGATATTCCATCAAAATTACCAAAACACTCTTCAATTTTTACTCAGGTCAAGGATATTAACAGACCCGAAGGAGTGGAAGGAACCTTAATTACCTTTGATGTTATTAGTACACATGTATGGTTGTGGGTTATTCCTTTTTCTAATGGTAATACAAGTATTGGTTTTGTTGGTCCAACGGAGTATATTAATTCATTTAAAGGATCTCCGGCAGAAGTATTAAGTGAAATGTTAAAGATTTCTGACTATTATTATAAAAGATTTAAAGATGTGGATTTTTTGCTCGAACCAAAGGTAATTCAAAATTTCTCTAAATCTGTTAAACAACTTTATGGAAATGGTTATGCCCTTACGGGAAATAGTACCGAATTTTTAGACCCAATTTTCTCATCCGGTGTAACTTTTGCAACAGAGTCGGGTTTGCTCGCAGCTAAGCTAGCTTGCAAAGAAATTAATAATGAAAATGTAAACTGGGAAAAAGAATATGCCGAATATATCAAAGAGGGTGTCGAGGTATTTTCATCCTATGTCCATGAATGGTACACAGGAAACTTGCAGAAACTATTTTTTCACAGACCTGAAAACGCTGAAATAAAAAATAAAATTTGTGCTGTATTGGCAGGATATGTATGGGATAAAACCAACCCGTTTGTGGCTAAGCATAAGCGAATAATAAAAACGGTAGCGCATATGATCGATATGGAAGAAGAGATGCCTAAAATCTAAAATTATCAATCACTTTCTGATTTAAAAATTCATCCGATGACTAATAACCGGAATGCTAATAGTCATCGGATGAATAAAAACTTCAATCAAACCAAACAGTAATATATTTTATTTTTGCATTGTCAGGGATTTGATCCTGACTTATTTTTCTCATATCAAATTCATCAATTCGTAAATCCTTCTTATCCAAAGCTATTGTGACATTAAGTTCATCAATAAAAAGAATCGCTGTAGAAAAAGTTGGTTCAATTTTATTTATAGAATAACTATCTAAAATATCACTATATACAGATGCGGTTGTAATACCTCTCTCTGTAATAAACCTATCACTGAATATCTGAACACTTTCAATTAATTTAACACTATCAACTTCAAAATTCGGTCTGATGGTCAATATGTGATCTCCTTCTGTTTCATATATCTTATATTCTCTTATAACATCCATATCTCTGGGTAATTTTACAATGGAATCATTTCTAAAAAGAATATCTAATTCTTCAATCTGTGTTTTGTTATTGAGTTTACCAACTTGATTCTTGGCTATTAAGCTTTCTTTGTCCATACCACATTGTATAAATACAAAACTCAAAACAACTAATACTATTACTTTTCTCATTCTCACTTTTTTATTAATACTTTATTTAAAATCCCAAATACACCTCTAATAAAAGCAGCACTTGTTACCAATTTTATTATGGGGTTCGTTGAAGTACTCCTTTTAGAAGTTGAAGTTCTCTTTTTACGACCAGATACTTCCTGATGATCTTTTATATTAACTATCTTCCTGTTTAATATTTCATAGGCACTTTCTCTGTCAATTTCCTCATTGTACTTACCGGCAATAATTGACAAAGCTAATAATTCTTTAAGTTCACTCTCCTCTAAAATATCCATTCTGCTCATCGGTGCTCGTAACATGGTTTTTGCCAAGGGCGTTGGAATTCCTTTTTCGTTTAAAGCGGAAACCAATGCCTGACCTATACCAAGTTCTGTTAGCACCTCATCTGTTTTATAGAATGGCGAGTCCGGATAATTCTCTGCAGCCAATTTAATTGCCTTTCTGTCCTTTGCGGTAAAAGCTCGCAAGGCATGCTGTACTTTCAATCCTAATTGTGACAGAATATCGGATGGTATATCTTTTGGGTTTTGCGTTACAAAGTATATTCCTACTCCTTTCGATCTAATCAATTTAATAATACTTTCAATTTGATCGAGTAGCGGTTTAGATGCATTTTCAAATACCAAATGTGCTTCATCAATAAACAAAACCAATTCCGGTCGATCACTATCCCCTTGTTCCGGAAACGTACTATAAATTTCGGCCAGTAATTGTAACATAAAAGTTGAAAATAGCTTAGGTCTGTCCTGAATATCAGTAAGTCTTAAAATAGAGATCACACCTCTACCATCATCTGCAATTCTGGTAAGATCATTAACATCAAAAGATCGCTCTCCAAAAAACAATTTTCCTCCCTGCTGCTCTAAAGCGACAATTTTTCGTAAAATTGAACCGGTTGATGACGAGGAAATTCTACCATAATCCTTCTCCAATTCACTTTTACCCTCTTGTGTTGCATATTGAAGTAACTTTTTAAAATCTTTTAAATCTAAAAGGGGCAGATTATTATCATCGCAATATTGAAAGAGTATGGCCATAATACCGCTTTGAACTTCTGATAATTCCAAAATTCTCGACAATAAGGTTGGGCCAAATTCTGATACTGTGGCACGTAATCTTGTTCCTTTTTGCTCCGAGAGCGTTAATATTTCTACCGGAAAACTTTTGGGAGTGAAAGGTAAACCAATTTGCTCATGCCTTTCATCAATTTTTATATGTCCCGAACTTGGCTTTGCGAGACCACTCAGATCTCCTTTCACGTCCATTAGCAGAACAGGAATTCCGTTTTCAGATAAATTTTCTGCAAAAACCTGTAAGGTCTTCGTTTTCCCTGTACCGGTTGCCCCTGCAATTAAACCGTGCCTGTTGATTGTTTTCAAAGGTATTTTCACAAATGTATTGGTTAAGGTTTCGTCCTCAAACATAGCGGCACCAAGGGTAATATAATCCCCTTTGGTATGATACCCTTTATTTATAATTTCAACAAGATCATTTTTGGCTGGCATTGCAAATTTTTTATAAAAATAGTTTTTAAAATTTGAATTCAAAAATTTTAGTCGATCATTTGTTTAACTTTGCAATCTTATAAATTACACTTTGGACGATATAACGAAAATTTTAATTAAAAAAGGAGAAATGCTTCCTTTAATGGAAGAATTTTACACTATTCAAGGGGAAGGTTACCATACCGGAACTGCCGCTTACTTTATTAGAATTGGAGGTTGCGATGTAGGATGCCATTGGTGCGATGTAAAAGAAAGTTGGAACGCAGACCTCCATCCTCCAACAAGATCAGACCTAATAATTGAAAATGCAAGGAAATATGCAGAAACAGTGGTCATTACAGGTGGAGAACCTCTAATGTGGGATATGGATTACATAACCAAAAATCTTCAAAGTAAAAATATTAAAACACATATTGAAACTTCGGGTGCCTATAAATTAACAGGTGTGTGGAATTGGATCTGTCTGTCCCCAAAAAAAACAAAACTACCACTTAAAGAAATTTATCGATCCGCTAATGAATTAAAAATAATAATTTATAACAAAGATGATTTTCGTTTCGCGGAACAAGAGGCTGCAAAAGTTAAAAATTCCTGCGCTTTATTTTTACAACCCGAGTGGAGTAACCAAGAAAAAATGACACCGAAAATTGTTGATTATGTAATGAAAAATCCAAAATGGAAGATCTCATTACAAACACATAAATATTTAAATATTCCTTAATTATCTATTGGAATAGCAATCCTGAGAGTATCCCAGGCTAAAATCATATTCACATCTTTATCTGTCTTTTGAAATGCAATCGAAAATGCTTCCAATGATCTTTTATCATGACTTACGGGAACCTTAAAACGAACAACATCGTTTGCCTCATTGTAAGAATACGCCCCCCAAACATTGACGTCGGAATTTAATATGATCGTCCACTCTTTCTCTCCGGGAATTGTAGCCAAACTATAGGTCCCCGCACTTACTGTAGTTTCTCCCAACTTAACATCATTAAAAAATATAATTTCTGTACCTTCATTAGCTCCTGTTCGCCAAATTTTATCATTTGGAATTAATTTATTTATAGATCTTCCCTTAAGTTGCGGTCTGCTATAGATAACTTTTACCCGGGTATTTGAATCATCATGAATACTTGGGTAGGATGCAATATCCATGGGACTTTTATCTAAACCTTCAAATTTTTGAGCATTGATATTCGAGGTTAAAAGCATCATAAATACAATAGCTATAGCTGTAATTAAAATTGATTTCTTCATGTTAGATATATTAATTTAGACATCAAAAATAAAGCATTTTCACTAAAGGTTGGATTGGTTAGCAAAATTTACTTATTTTAAGTAAATATTTACATATTTAATGTATTATGCATTTTATTGTTATAAATTATAAGTATTTATTAACTTTGTGTTTTACTATAACAATCATATTCTCATATTTGCATCATATTTAAAACAAAAAGAAAAGATTATGTGTGGAATTGTATGTGCTTTTGATTTAAAAGATAAATCAGAAGTTTTAAGACCCCAATTATTACAAATGTCGAAAAAAGTTCGACACAGAGGGCCGGATTGGAGTGGCATATATAGTGATAACAAAGCAATATTAGCTCACGAAAGATTATCAATCGTTGATCCGGTGTCTGGTAAACAACCTCTTTTTAGCGAAGATAAAAAATTAGTTTTGGCTGCAAATGGCGAAATCTACAACCATAGAGAATTACGTAAACAATTTGAAGGAAATTACAATTTTCAAACAGAATCTGATTGTGAGGTCATCTTAGCGCTTTACAAGGAAAAGGGGACTGGTTTTATTGATGAGATGAATGGAATTTTTGGTTTTGCACTTTATGACGCTGATAAAGATGAATATTTTATTGCACGCGACCATATGGGTATAATTCCGCTTTATATAGGATGGGATAAAAATGGAACCTTTTATGTGGCTTCTGAACTCAAAGCTTTAGAAGGAGTTTGTGCCAAAATTGAATTATTTCCTCCAGGACATTATTTATCAAGCAAGGATGGAGAATATGTAAAATGGTATAATAGAGAATGGACTGATTTTGAAGCTGTAAAAGATAACCAAACAAGTATTGACGAATTACACGATGCCTTAGAGGCTGCTGTGCACCGTCAACTAATGTCAGATGTTCCTTATGGAGTACTGCTTTCGGGAGGATTAGATTCATCTGTAACTTCTGCAATTGCGAAAAAATACGCTGAAAAGAGGATTGAATCTGATGATACACAAGATGCATGGTGGCCACAGCTACACTCATTTTCTGTAGGTCTGAAAGGTTCTCCGGATCTTGCTGCAGCACAATTAGTAGCAGATCATATTGGTACCGTACACCATGAGATAGAATTCACTATACAAGAAGGTTTGGATGCAATTAAGGATGTAATTTACAATTTAGAAACTTATGACATTACCACTATAAGAGCTTCCACACCAATGTATTTGATGGCCCGGGTCATTAAATCCATGGGAGTTAAGATGGTTCTATCCGGAGAGGGTGCTGATGAACTCTTTGGTGGGTATTTATATTTTCACAAAGCACCGAATGCAAGAGAGTTTCATGAAGAAACTGTACGTAAATTAGACAAGTTACATATGTACGACTGCTTGCGTGCCAATAAATCACTTGCCGCATGGGGCATAGAAGGCCGTGTTCCTTTCTTGGATAAAGAATTTATGGATGTTGCCATGCGTATCAACCCGGAAGATAAAATGATCAACGGGGAAAGAATGGAAAAATGGGTAATCCGTAAAGCATTTGAAAGTTATTTACCGGAAAGTGTAACCTGGCGACAAAAAGAGCAATTCTCTGACGGTGTTGGATATAGCTGGATAGATACCTTGAAAGAAATAGTGGAAAGTGAAGTTACCGACGGGCAGTTGGAAAATGCGAAATATAAATTTCCATTACAAACACCAACCTCCAAAGAAGAATTTTATTATCGTTCAATTTTTGCGGAACATTTTCCTTCAGATACAGCGGCGCTTTGCGTTCCACAAGAGCCATCCGTTGCCTGTAGTACAAAAATTGCGCTTGAGTGGGATGAAGCATTTAAGAACATGAATGACCCATCAGGAAGAGCAGTTGCAAATGTTCATGACGACGCATATGCTTAACATAAAATGAACAACATTTAAATCCTCATTGTTTTCAAACATTGAGGATTTTTTATACCCCTTAAATCGTATATTAGTCGCCCAAAAAAAATCATTTAGTAGATTAAATATATGCGATTTTACATCTTGTTAATTATTATTTTATTTGGAAAACAAATTGCCGCTCAAACTGTAGAAGGAGTTGTTTTAGATTATGACACGAAACAACCCATAAAAGAGGTTAATGTAATTTCAAATGACAATTTAAAAGGGTGCTATACCGATGATCAAGGTCGCTTTGAAATCGAGGTAAACTCGAACACAATATTGTCCATTTCTCATTTGGGATATCTTAAAAAGGAGATAGAAATTGACAATATTGAGAATAGCATAAAGATCTATTTATACCCTGCTCCTATCCAATTAAATGATGTACAAATAAAGATCACCAAAAATAATTTATTGAACATTTCTCAATCTGCTTCCATTAGCACTCTTTCGGAGAAACAAATTGAAGAAAATGTGTCCAGATCAATGGCAGAAGCGATGATAGGAACTGAAGGTGTTTGGATGCAAAAAACAAATCACGGCGGAGGCTCTCCTTTTGTCAGAGGATTAACCGGCAACTATGTCTTACTGCTCGTGGATGGAATTCGAATGAATAATAGCACCTTTCGATTCGGGCCCAATCAATATTTTAATACAATTTCTCCATTTTCGGTAAGTTCTATTGAAGTACTTCGAGGAGCCGGGTCAGTACTGTACGGATCTGATGCCATAGGAGGAACCATTAACATCAACACCAAAAACCCTTCACTAAGAGGAGATAAAAGGATATTTGGAACTGCTACAGGTCAGATCATGAGTCACCAAATGGAATACACAGGTGTAATGGAACTTGGGGGTAATCACAAAAATTTTGCTTTTATTACCAATGGAAGTATTCGGAATTTTGGGGACAATTATGCCGGTAACGGTATCGGCTTTCAGAGACCGTCAGGTTATTCAGAAAAGAATTTCCTCTTTAAAGGGCTATGGAAATTTAAGGATAATAGTAAGCTTACTCTTAATTATCAATGGTTGAGGCAGGATGATGTTCCGCGGTATGACCAGGTCGTTCAGAAAGATTATGAATACTATAATTTTACCTTACAGCAAAGACGACTTGCATTTCTCAGATATGATAAGAATTGGGGAAATTCCTCCGTTAGAGCATTCCAGGTCACGGCTTCCTATCAGGAATCCAATGAAGAAAGAGACACAAAAAAAAATGACGTGAACACCCAAAAAAATGAAAGAGATGATGTTTCTACGCTGGGCCTCACTTCCCAAATGGATGCAATTCTCTTTGAACGTGTTGAAATGGTTGCCGGAATAGATTCATATTTTGACAAGGTCCACAGTGCCAGAAGTATAACAGACACGGAAACCGGTGAAATTATCATTTCCGCCAGAGGCTTATATCCGGATGGTTCCAGTGCTATTAGTACAGCAGTTTACAATACTTATCTATATGATATCGATCGATGGAATTTTCAATTGGGATGGAGGTATAATTATACCTTAAATAAGATAGAAGATCAAATTTCAGGTCCGGTAGATCAATCCAGTTCTTCTTTGATCGGAAAAGCCAGTATTAACTACCAGATAAATAACCATCGTATTTATACTGCAGTCAACACTGGATTTAGAGCCCCTAACATCAACGATTTAAGCTCTTTAGGAGATTTTGATTATGGCGTAGAAATTCCAACAAACGACTTAAATCCTGAAACATCAACTAATTTTGAAATCGGTTACAAGATCGCCAAAAGAACTTTTAGTTTTAATGTTGCCTATTATTATTTATATATTCAAGACCTTATTGACAGGGTTCGTGTGGATCCTAATGAGGATATATATAAAAAGGCGAATGTGGGAGAAGCTTTTGTTACCGGATTCGAATTAGGCTTTCAATCTCAATTATCTACTTACTTATCCATAAATGGCAGTATGACCTACACTTACGGGGAAAATATTACTAAAGATGAACCCTTTAGAAGAATTCCTCCATTATTTGGTGACCTCTCCATTCGTTATGAACGTAAGAACTATTTCATTATCCTACAGAATCTTGCGGCAAATAAACAAGATAGATTGTCCGGTGGAGATATAGACGATCACAGGATTCCAGAAGGCGGAACACAGGGATGGTATGTAGCCAATATTAAAGGCGGAATGGCATGGAAAAAGATCAGTTTTAAGCTCGCTTTAAATAATATATTCAACCAGGCTTATCGTATGCATGGCTCCGGTGTTGACGGTCAGGGACGACATTTGGCAGCCTCGCTGAGCTATCATTTTAACTAAATTTTGATCTTTTTCATAATAATAACCTATCATACAACTAACTTCTCAACGTCCTGATATTCAAGCAGTAAAATTTCTGTTTTTTCTTTCATCTTTCGGCCATTGTTGGTGTTTTTCACCAACAATTGATTACTCATAAAGCATAGATTAGATCGAAATGTTGTTGGTGAAAAACACCAACAACGGCAAATATATTATGCTTTTTTATCTCAGTTTGAACAATTTTGAAAGAATATTTATATTTTCCTCCAAAGTTAACTTTTGAGCATCGGACATGTACATGCTGTCCAGTCGATCTTGATATGATGAGGTTATTTTGTGGCGTACCATCTTGAGTGTGGAATTGATCATTTGATTGGCTTCAGAGAATTCCTCCTCTATAATTTGAAAATTAGACGGAATCCATTTTTTTGGGAATTTCCCTCTGTATTCTACTTGATCTTCAAACAGCAATAATTCTGATTTTACTTTTTTAAATATTTCTTCATACGAATCGATTGAATTACTTCGTATCCAGTCCTGTACGTTCTTTCTATTTAAAGTCAGCAATGCCGTAGTAAACTTTTTGTGATCATTATAGATCATCACCTGTTCAATTATGGGCGAGCTATTTACTATTGCTTCTTCTATTTCCTCCGGAGAATATTTTTCTCCGTCTTCAGATATTAAAAGTGCTTTATCTCTTCCAACAACGACTAAAAAATCATCTTTATCAAAGAAGCCCAAATCACCCGTGTACAACCATCCATTTTTTAGGGTTTCTTCTGTAGCTTTTTCATTTTTATAATAGCCTTTCATCACATTATCCCCCTGTATCACTATTTCTCCTTTCTCTCCCCTGGGAAGTTCCAATCCATTTTCATCGCATATTTTACAAATCATATTCCCCAATACCTTACCTGATGTTCCCATTTTATGTTCGAATGGAGTGTTGGTTGAAACTATTGGTGCCGCTTCTGACAATCCATACCCTTGATATACAGGAACTCCAATAGCTCTAAAAAATTGTTGCTGTTTGATATCCAACAAAGCGCCCCCGCCAACAAGAAATTCTATTTTTGATCCAAAAATTAAGCGAAGTTTTTTAAAAATTAAATTTTCAGCAATAGCGTAATTTAGATAGGTATACAATTGCACAAACACCCCGGGCTTGTAATGTCCATCCCCATTTCTTAAAATAGCAGCATGGAGACCTCTATTGAATATGCCTTCAATAAAAGATCCTTTAGCTCTTATACCTTCTTTAAACTTATTGATAAAATTACTCGTCAAAGCAGGTACAGTCAACAGAAAATTAGGGTTTGCCTCAACTAAATTAATTGGAATATTTTTTAAGGCGTTTATATTCCCTCCTCGGGCATCCACAAAATGCAAGGAAATTCCCTTGACTAAAGAAGTGAAAATACCAACAGTATGTGCAAAAGAATGATCCGTTGGCAAAATAATAAGTGTTGCTATTAACTCTTTAATTTGAAACGTATTTACTGCTTCATGGCTGTTAGAGAAATAGTTTAAATGTGTAAGCATAATACCTTTGGGATTTCCAGTGGTACCTGATGTATAAGAAATAGTTACGAGATCATCTTCTTTAATATCTCTCTCAATTTGATCAATTTTAAAGCTGTTTTCTTTTAACTTTTCACTTCCCAAATGGTACAGATCTTCAATATAAAGCAGATCTTTTTCATCAAAATGATAAGTCTTACATTGCTTGGTTATTTTTTCTGAGCGCCCGTCCAAAATAACTAATTTCAGATTTTTATTTTCATATTTATCCCATTCGGAAATAACTTTTTCTAATGTGTTTTCAGAAATGACAAAAAGTTTTGTATCAGAATGGTTAATTCTAAATGAAATTTCTTCGGGCAAGAGTTTAATGGAAAGAGGCACCGAAATTCCTCCGGAATATAGTGCAGCAAACTCAGCAATAACCCAATCCGTTTTTGCCTCCGACAAAATTGCTACCTTATCTTCGTATCCAATACCGAGATCAATAAATGCTGATGCCAGTTGATGTGATTTGGTTTTCGCATCCTTAAAAGTTGTTCTAACCCAACCATTATCTCCTTTTTGACTCAAATAACTCTGCTTAGCGTATTGTTCAGACGCCTTATTAATCATTTCAAAAATGGTTCTTTTAGTCATGTTTCAAATTTAATGATTTAGGCAAATCTCTTTATTCTCTCTTTTGCTTTTTTGTATACCAGATCAAAAGTCTCTTGCACATTCAAATTATCGCTGTTAATTTCAATGGCATCATTTGCCTTTATAAGAGGTGAATCCTTCCTTGTAGTATCTAAGTGGTCTCTCGTATTAACATTTTCTAACACAGAGTCAAAGGTAATATTATCTCCTTTTGCAATCATTTCATCAAACCTTCTTCCCGCTCTAATATCTGCGCTGGCTGTCATAAATATTTTTAACTCTGCCTTAGGAAAAACAACGGTACCAATATCTCTACCATCCATTACAATACCTTTATTTTGCCCCATTCTATGTTGTTCTACAACCATCTTCTTCCGAACGGCTGAAATAGCCGCTACTTTACTTACTTTATTTGAAACATCAATCCTTCTTATTTCATTTTCTACGTTTCTTCCATTCATATATATCTCAGAAAAACCCAGATTCGAATTAAAAATGAACTTAATATCCATTTCTTCTAAACTTTCCACCAAAGATGCTTCATCAATTATTTCGCCATCTATAAGATTATTTTCCATTGCATAAAGAGCTATAACCCTGTACATTGCACCAGTATCTACATAGACATAACCAAGCTTATTAGCCAATTTTTTTGCCAGAGTACTCTTCCCTGTTGATGAATAACCATCTATAGCAATAATTATTTTTACTGATTCCGTCATATTAAAAACCCTTTCTGGTTAAATCCATTCGTAATGTAAATGTACTCGAATTATCAGCTGGATGATATTTTGTAAAGGCATAATCCAATTTAAACCTACCCATTTTCAATCCAAACCCAGCGGTTATTCCGGCAAATGTTCTTGTTTCAGATAAACTTAATTCTGCCGCCCTTCTAAAATTATACCCAAGTCGGATGTTAAATCCCTTATCGGGGAAAAACTCCGCTCCAATTACTAAATGTCGAATGGCATTTGTAAAAAAATTAATATTTTCATCCTGCGTATTTCCATCTAAATCTGTTTGACCATTTGATGGATTGGGTTCTGATATATTCCATTTCTGAAGATTATTTATAGTGAAATGCCATTGTAAAGGAACATCTGTAAGTTTATAGGAAGCCCCAACAGCTATTTCCAAAGGTAAACTTTCTCTTTTTTCATCATAAGGAGATATTTGATATCCCATATTTCTAATCACCCCGGTAAATGAATAAGGCCTATAATCTGAAAAATAATAAATCCCAAAATCAAAGGCTACTCCTTGTGAAGTATAATTTTCAATTTTTGAACTAAGTATTTTTGCATTTGCTCCTACATAGACATCCGACTTCGGAATATTGTAGGCATAACCCACTGAAAAGGCCAGATCACGAGCGTTGAATTCGCCTGTTTCATTTCCAAATTCGTCGGCTCCGATAAACTCTCCGTAATTAATATAATTAATACCTACGTGAATGGTACCTATTCTCCTGTTTATCAGGTGTGCAAAAGTGGCACTCCCTATGTTAACTCCTGCCAAATAATTAACATAATTTAGCCCAACCTGATTGTCCATAAACCTACTAATAGTTGCCGGATTCCAAAGCGGTTGGTTTACGTCATCCTGCAAAGTAATAACCTCACCCCCCAAGGCCGCCTGGTGCGCAGACGTAGGAATGTTTAAAAAGTTAAAAACTCTTTCTCCTCCAACCTGCGAATATCCAAGGAAAGAAATAAAAAATATAAGTCGAATAACAATTTTCATAAACAACTGTAAACTTAATGAATTTATGTCATTTAGCTAGGTCAAATAAACACAGTAGGAACAATTGTTATCGCTATTTATCCATATGTTGTATCGATACATTCAATCTTTGAATAAGCTCTTATCCAAGCCGGGAATCAAGCGCAGAGCATTTTTATAATACACTTTTTTTAAGATAGGTTCAGGTAAATCTAAACCATACATTGCCCAAAACGCATGATATTTTTTATGATAAGGGAAATATTCGTCATCTGTTTCTAAAACTCTAAAATATGTTGGAAATTCTTTTGGCTTCCAACTATCCTTACCAAATAAGATACGATCCTGATATTTTTCAAAGAACTTATTGGCAAACTTAGGTTGTCGCCCGAGTTCTGCAATTATAGCACCAATTTCGACATTCATATTTGGTATCTCGTCTAATAGATTCCCTAATTTTCCCAGATCATTTGCATACCAACCCATGTGAGCATTAATAAAAATTGTATTTGGATTGTTCTTAAACATACTGTGTTGTTCCTTAATTATTTGTTCCCATGGAGCAGGATCGTCTGCATCTCTTTTTCTTCTAGGGTGAGTTTTTAATTCTAACCATCGTTCGTTATCAGCATCGTACTCGTCCCAAAAAGATTTGGGATCTGCCGAATGGATAAGAACCGGAATACCGAGGGTCGCACATTTCTCCCAGATCGGATTTAATCTAACATCATCAATTGCAAGCCTATCTCCATTTGTATCTTTATTTCTCATACCCAAACTTTTATACACTTTTAAACCTCTGGCACCATTCTTAACATCTTGTTCCAATTGATTCGCGGCATTTATTGCCCAGTCTTTTTTACCGACTTCATCAAAATCCACATTGGCAAAAACTACGAACCTATTTGGGAAATTATCCTTTATATTTTTTACAGATTTTTCCAAGGTCTTTCCCGATCTGCCACTTAAATTGACCATGATCATCATATTCAAGGTATCCATAGCTTCAATTACCGGGGCTAGGTCTTGCTCCGACATATTATATTGATGACCGTGAACGTCTATAAAAGGAAACTTGGCTTTTTTTATAATATGTTCTGGAACTACCAGAGTTGGCGTAGGGTTGTATTCTTCAAAGGTTAGGTCTTCTTGAGCGGTTATACATCCCGACATTATAAACGCAAGGATATAGAAAGTAATTAGTTTCGAGTTCATCAAATATGTATTTGTAATTTCCTCAAAAATAGCGAACTGCTGAGAATAATGAATTATTTAGCGATAAAATTTCTCAATTAACAAATAATTGTACAAAAATAAGTGCGTACAAAATAATATCCTATGAAAATCACACATAAATATGTACTTTAGTGTATTAAAAACTTTATGCAAACCGAGTTCTGAATCACTATGAAAGATAAAGTTATCGACATTAATGAATATATATTAAATAATTTTGTAGAATCGATGAGATCAGAAGATCCTGAAATTAGGAGTCAACTTGATTTTGGCTACTCGTTTGGCGGAAAAGTGATCGAGATCTTTGAAATAAGGCCCGTATGGAACGATCCACAGAAAATTCACAATTACCCATTTGTAAAAATCCGGTTTTATAAATCGAAAAACTTATGGAAATTATATTGGAAGCGAGCTAGTGGAAAATGGGAATTATATGAACCATTTTCAAGCGCGACTCATTTGAGCGATATTCTAAAAGTAATTGAACAAGACAGTTATGGTTGCTTCAAAGGATGATCTGAAACATAATATAATTTGTGAAATCGCCGACCATTTGGACTGCGGAAATGACTGTTACTATAATCCAAAAATCACCGAATTGATTTTCATTCCTCATGATTTAGACGACTATTATACTGGATCGGATGGATTTTGGGAAAAAGAACTTGAAAAAATAGATGAAGATTTCGGATCTTACATCAAGTTTGAAATTCCAAACAGCTTTGAATCCTTTAGGATAATGGAAAGGTTTTTGGAAGAAGTAGAAGATCCTATTTTAAAATCACGTCTGATTTCAGCTCTATCCAAAAGAAAACCATTTCGGAATTTTAAAAATTTGATTGATAATTCGAACTACAGAAATAAATGGTTTGAATTTAAAAAGCAAGAATTGGAGCATATGGTGAGAAGAAATTTTAATATAAAATAACCGGAACCCACAAGGTATAAATTTGATGCCCACTTACGATTTACCACGCGAAAATCAGCTTTATGTTTGAATATCCAAATTTTAAACCCGCAATAATATAATTTATGGGTCCCTCTAAATATACACAACAATGAAAAATCCAATATCTATTCTCTTATTAATAGTCGTTTTGTTCTGTGGGCATACACTACCTGGCCAAGGTCTCAGCTCTATTCAAATAGACTCCATCGTGCAAAAATCGATGACAACGATGCCTTTGGCAGGAATTGCAATTGCAGTAGTAAAAGATGGAGAGGTGGTCCATGCCAAAGGTTATGGTGTAAGCTCGATCGAGAGTGGAAAAAAAGTGGATGAGAACACCCTATTCGCAATTGCCTCAAATAGCAAAGCTTTTACTACGACTGCTTTGGCGATGCTTGTTGATGAAGGAAAACTGAACTGGAATGACAAAGTTGTAGATCATATACCAGAATTTAAAATGTACGATCCTTATGTCACAGCTAATTTCAATATTCAGGATCTGCTAACACATCGAAGCGGAATGGGGCTTGGTGCCGGTGATTTAATGTTCTTTCCGGATGGTTCTGATTTCACGGTGGAAGATGTTTTAAAAAGCTTTCAATATCAAAAACCTGTTTCCGCCTTTCGTACAAAATACGACTATGACAATCTGTTATATGTAGTTGCCGGAGAATTAATTTCCAGAGTTAGTGGAATGAGTTGGGCGGAATTTGTAGAAAATAATATTATGAAGCCACTTGGAATGAAACGATCTGTAGGAGTTTATCAAAGGTTGGAAGACAAAAGCAACGTTGCATATCCTCATTCTACTGAAAAAGGCAAACTCAAACAATTGGAACCCTATATAAAAAATGATGAGACGTTGGGAGCAGCAGGAGGAATTTATTCCAGCGTTAGTGATTTGAGTAACTGGCTTTTTCTTCACTTGAATAATGGTAAATATGGAAAGGATTTGAAAGAGCAGTTAATCTCTGAACAAAATCATGTAGAACTTTGGAGACCTCATACGAATATTGGGTTCAGTGTGGTACCAGACCCTCCTTATAAATCACATTTCAATGCATATGGCCTTGGTTGGCGTCTTCAGGATCAAGCAGGGTATGTAATCGTTGAGCATACAGGAGGACTACCCGGAATGCTGTCAAGAACAGTCCTAATTCCGGAACTAAATGTCGGCGTGGTTGTATTGACCAATACGGATCCTGGGGGATATAGTTATTGGACAATAGCGATGGAAATTGTGGATGCATATTTGAATGTTGAACGAAAAGACTGGATCTCATGGGCAGAAAAGAGAATTCAGGATTCGGAAAAAAAAGGTGATTCTGTAACAACGGCAGTTTGGAATGTCATATCTCAGGCAAAATCCGAAAGTCTGGATTTCAATGACTATGTTGGTACTTATCGCGACAATTGGTTTGGAGAGATTCGGATCTGGTTGCAAGATGGTAAATTATGGTTCAGATCATTAAGGTCACCTAAACTAACCGGTGAAATGTTTTTTTATAAAGGAAATACTTTCGCTATAAAGTGGAACTATACAGATATGCCTTGTGATGCCTTTGCTATGTTTGGTTTAGATGAAAATGGAAAAGCTATTAACATAAAAATGAAGGGGATTTCTCCAAATATAGATTTTAGTTTTGATTTTCAGGACCTGGATTTAGAACGAGTGAATGACTAAATCATCATGGCCTGAAGTTCCATAGGTATTACAACTAATGAAATTTATATGCTTTTACTAGGTAGCATTGTCGGATGACAAATGCTAGAAGACTGAAGTGATCTTCGTGCTTTGGTCTCAGCTCTTCCGACCAAAAACATTCCTAGAAGCCAATACAAAATGTTCTAAAATGTATCCTAGTTTTACTAATTTTTTGACTAACAAAAGTCTAACTATATTTTTTACTCAA
This sequence comes from Flavobacteriaceae bacterium, assembly GCA_030625995.1. GTDB lineage: Bacteria > Bacteroidota > Bacteroidia > Flavobacteriales > Flavobacteriaceae > Lutimonas. The sequence continues at coordinate 9,015 of DAOUPU010000004.1, read as the reverse complement.
ATTATGTTTGTGTTAGCCAGCTAACATTTCTTTGACCATAGAATAAATAATTTTGGATTAATATTAATTTAAAACTATTATCATGAAAAAATTATTGTTATTTATTTTAGTTCCTGCAGTATTTCTGATAAATACAAGTTGTTCGGATAATGAATCCTATGACTCAGAATTTGCCCAAAAAAGTACCGAATCACTCATCGAACAGATATCAAAAATTACGGTATCTAAAGGACAAAGGCCTCAACCCCCAATTTGGGCAGATTGTATATTATATTCCGGCATTGTTGTCCCCGCAACCTTTTCACCCAGGAGTGATTCTTTTGACGAATTGTATCTTATGCCAAAAGAAATGGGAGAATATCCTTTTAAAGATGGTGTGCCGCTAATTTCAGATTCAAAACCAGGAGATAGAGATTATAATGGTGGCCGTTGGCATTTAAATGTTTTAAAATCAGGTGTTGATCCTACTAAATATGACATGGCTTGTAAGGAGGAAGATCTTGATCTAAATGATTTTATGCGCACTGAAATGTATTTCGAATGTCCACTTAGACCTAGAAAAAACTAATCATTCCTTAAATCTCATTCAAATTATAGAGTGCAGATCAAAATCCAACTTATTAAAATAAGTTGGATTTTTTTTTTTGACACGATCACTTAACGATATCATTTATATTGCCTTCTTAGAAGGAGATTCTATACCTCGATTGAGTGAAATTTATTTACCCACGGGATGGAGAATTGTTTTTACTACCTTTATCAACCAAATCACACGGTGAGTCTATGGTTAAAAGGAAATGCCTTTCGAAAGGTGAGAATCGATTGATAAATTATGAATGATAATTAAAATAAATCACAGTAGATACTAATTATACTGATTGAAGTAAATACAATGACTACAATTAAAGAAATAGCGAAAATGATAGATCATTCGATCCTTCATCCAACATTTACCGATTCTGATCTGATCAAAAATTGTGAAATTGCTAGGAAAAACGACGTGGCAACTGTTTGTGTAAAGCCTTATCATACTAAAAAGGCAACAGAACTCCTTAAAGGATGTGACGTTGGAATTTGCGCAGTAATCGGATTCCCACATGGCAATAGCTCAATTGAAATAAAGAAAATGGAAGCGAAACAGGTTATTCGAGACGGCGCCGATGAGGTAGATATGGTGATTAATATTGGAAAAGTTTTGCAGCAGGATTGGAAATATATCAATACGGAATTAGCAGAAATAAATTCAATTTGTCGTGAAAATGACGTGATTTTAAAAGTGATCTTTGAAACCGATTTTGTTACTGACGATGGTATCAAAATAAAGCTGTGTCAATTATGTAATGACAACAGTGTTGCATTTGTAAAAACTTCTACAGGATACGGATTTGTAAAAAATGAAGACGGTCACTATGATTATGTTGGCGCAACAGAACATGATTTAACATTAATGAGAAGATCTTGCAACCCAAATGTTCAGATTAAGGCAGCAGGAGGAATACGAACTTTAGACCAAATTTTAAAAGTTAAAGAAATCGGAGTCAGCAGAGTAGGCGCGACTGCAACTGAGTCAATAATGAAGGAAGCAAAAAAAAGATTTAAACCGGGTAATTCAAATATTTAACCTTGCAAAGGTAAGGCGTCTAAACCCGTAAATTTAAAGGTATTAACAGTGCGTTTCTGATTAACGTTAAATAACCCCGAATAAAGAAATGAAATACGACATACAGAGACAGTCCTGTGTTAATTATTATCCGTATCCAAACTCTTTGTATAAGCAATTTCTCTACTTACCATTCGCATTTCACCAAATGTAAATTTATCATCAATTTTACTTTTAAGTTCTGATAAGCTCTCAAATTTTGCAGCTTCCATTATTTTTTTAAGTTCCAGGTACTTTTCTTTAGAAATAAGATCCGTAATTTCTAATTCTCCTGATGCGACGAAATTAGCGAGATGACTTTCTATGGTGCTATTTACAAGACCTCTTTTAGCAGCAATTTCAGGAATTGATAATCCGTTTTTAAATAGTTCATAGGATACTAGCCTGGTTTCTCCTTTTTTAGATTTTCTCTCTTCCTGAATATCTTCCTTTTGTGCAATGCCGTTGTCATTGCAATATGCCTTTATTATTTTAAGGATTTCATCCCCATATTTTTGCACTCTAATTTTTCCCATTCCATTAATCTTGCGCAATTGTTTTGTTGTCACAGGAAGTTCTTCACACATTTCGTATAATGATTTTTGCGTAAAAATCTGATACCTTTCCACATCATGTTCATCTGCAAAAACACTTCGTAATTCACTTAATTCCGTAAATAATCTTGGATGTGTTCCTGTGGCGGGATGTTCTTTTTTTATACGAGACTTATTGTTTTTTTGAAAGACTGCCTTTGCGCGTAATTCTAAATATTTTGTTATTGTAAATCCGTCCTTTAGACCATGGAGGCAATATTGTTTGTTCAACAATAATTCGTCAAGTATTTTCAACTGCCTCCGCATATCTTTCTCTACCGATTTATTGTCTGTGGAATAGGTCAACCCCTGCAAAGGGATTTTAATTTTTTCTTCTGTATGTTTTATAAAATAATTTATACCTTTTTCTATTCGTCCCTGGACAATAAGATCTTTTTCCGGTTCAGGTATTTTCGCACTTAATTCTTTTAATTGCTTACCGAAACCGTCACTAATTTGTAATAATTTTATAATCCCTTCATCTTTTAGAATTGTTAAAGGTTCTATTATTCTTCCTTCTAAACTACTTTTATTTTTGTAATAAATATCTATCAAACGCTTTACAGGATACAAAAAAGCATAATAATTAAATAATTCCTTAATAAGATTTAGTTGGTATATTTTTAGAGATTCCTTCAATATCTCAGTAGTAGGCAAATTCTCTTCTATATTTTTAGTGAAGCTTAACACTCTGCCATCATTTATGATACTCTTCTCGTTAATCTTACTTTTTAATACAATGCCATCGAGCGTTCTGCATCTACTCAATGCTACGTAGGTTTGTCCATGTGCAAAAGATGCCTTCGCGTCAATAATCGCTTTATCGAATGTAAGCCCTTGGCTTTTATGAATTGTAATCGCCCATGCCAGTCGCAGTGGAATTTGAGAAAATGAGCCTGCCCAATTTTCTGATATTTCTTTGGTTTCTTGATTGATGGAATAAGTCACATTCTCCCATATTTCTGGGGTACACACAATCTCGAATTCATCATCCGGACATTGAACCTTTACTTCTTCTCTATTTAAATGAATTATTTTACCGATTTTTCCATTAAAATACTTTTTTTCAGATGAGCTGTCGTTTTTAATAAACATCACTTGAGCACCTATTTTTAGTTCTAACTCTTCATGCGTAGGATAAGAATATTCCGGAAATTTACCCTCAACTTCCGCGGTATAAAAAAAACTTTTGCTTTTTATTTTTTTTAACTCAAACCGATTCATATCATTAGCTCTATTATTATGAGTTGTTAATGTAATATAACCTTCATCTTTGGATGGAAGAAAATCCGGTATATATCTTTTATTCAATTCATTTTCAGATCTTTGTGTGAGATTATTGTTTCTGATTTGGTTTAAAATTTTAATAAATTTTTCGTTGTCTTGTCTATAAATATGTTTTAATTCTATTCCAATAGCATGGCATTGTTGAAAGGCTTTACTGCTAAAAAAATAAGGTGTCTTATAGAAAGCCTTTAAAAGCTCCCATTCATTGTTTTTAACCACAGGTGAAAGTTGTTGCAAGTCGCCAATCATTAAAACCTGAACCCCTCCAAAAACTTTAGCTCTGTCTTTATAACGTCTTAAAACCCGGTCGATACCATCAAGCAGGTCCGCGCGTACCATGCTTATTTCATCAATTATTAAGAGGTCTAAAGATCTGATAATATCAATTTTGGTCCTATTGAATTTCCTGTTAAAAGTAGTTCCTCTATTTTGTATTGACGTTTCATCAGGTAAAATTGGCCCGAACGGCATTTGAAAAAACGAATGTATCGTCACACCTTTGGCATTAATTGCGGCAACTCCTGTTGGAGCCACCACAACCAATCTTTTTAATGAATTGGCTTTTACACTGTGCAAAAAAGTAGTTTTGCCTGTTCCTGCCCTTCCTGTTAAAAAGATTGATCTGTCTGTTTTTTTAACAAAATCTGATGCTAATTCAAGCTCTGGATTTATCAGCATCTTAATTGATTATTAGTTGACATTCGTTCCATTTTAACGAAGATAATGAATATAACAGGAGAATCCGGGATGATTTTATTCTTCTTGATAAGGCATATACAAAATGTAGACAATAGCCAAGAAATGAAAATTCCAAAACTCTATTTTCTAAATCGAAATTATTCATAAACCAAAAACTTTCAGATCTATGATTAATGTGATACACAGTTAACATAAACTTATTAAAATTTGTAATAATAAATATTGAACAAACCTAAATGCCTCAGGCCGGTAATATGGATTTTTATTTCAGAAGTTTTTACGCTGCAGGTCCCTGAAATGGATTGACAATAAAAAATGTGGAAAAATAAAATCTGTGGAATCAGCATAAAAAAGGAAGAGAAAAAACTAACAAAAATGGGTGAACACTGATCAGGGAGGGGCATTCCTTATTTAATTATTGGCTTTGACATGATCTAATAAAGAAATAGAAGCACCAAATTTATTTCACTTCACATCACACGAAAATAATTAATTATTATAGGTCAACCTTTTACAGAATTTTTGTTCCAAAATTATTACAGTTGATTAAGGTCTTATAGGAATATCCTTCTCTTCTTTCCAATCAATTAATTTAGAACGGTAGAATTTTACATTCATTCGATTTAAGAAAGAAGCCTGATTGGCTAAACGAGTCTTATAGCTTTCCCAATTTCGATTTTCTTCTGTGCTCCAACCCAATTCAGTATATCCGATAACTCGTGGAAATGCAAGGTATTCCAGTTCATCCATGTTAGAAATAGTCTCAGACCAAATAGGTGCTTCAATACCTAAAATATCCTTTTTAGAAATCCCCTTAACGAAGCTTTCAGGGTTCCAGATATAAGCACTATCAACCGGAATATAAGCGGCCCAATGTAATCCAAATTTTGAGAGTGTATCATATTTCATATCCAGATATACTTTTGTGGCCGGCGAAAGAATTACTTTTGATTTATTTTTAACAGCTGCCAAAGCATTTTTTTCTTCTGCCCAAAACTGAGCGATTGCATTTGAATCCACATCCGCTATCATGATTTCATCCCAACCAATCATTTGCTTATCATACTTATGAACAATTTTTTCTACTTTATTTATAAAATGAATATAATCTCTTTTTTTGGTTACGTGACTTTCATCACCACCAATATGAAAATAAGGACCGGGTGTGATGGCTGATATTTCCCTAATTACATCATCAATAAATGAATATACAGTATCTTTTTTCGTGTCAAGAGTGCTAAAACCAACTTCGGTACCGGTATAAAATTTAGGCGTTTTTCCATTTCCATTTAAAATTGGATACGAAACAGAAGCCGCATTAGTATGTCCGGGCATATCTATTTCCGGAATAATAGTGATATATCTCTTTGCTGCATAATCTACAATTTCTTTATAATCTTCTTGTGTATAGAATCCTCCTTTAGCACCTCCTACTTCAGTACTTCCTCCAACTGCCGTTAGTTTTGGCCAAGACTTGATTTCAATTCTCCATCCCTGATCGTCGGACAGGTGTAGGTGCAATTTATTAATTTTATAATAGGTCAATACTTCCATATATTTTTTAACATCATCCACACTAAAAAAGTGTCGTGCAACATCTATCATTACACCTCGATAGTCAAAATTTGGTTTATCTATAATTTTACCGGTAGGTATTAACCACATTTTTTGTTCTGCAAGCGTGTCATTACTAACTTCTGGTATGATCTGCCGTAACGTTTGTACACCTCTAAATGCTCCTTCCGCCGTCGAGGAGTTTATCTTTACCGAATCATTGCTAATAATTAATTGATAAGCTTCGTTGTTAGTTAAGATATCACTCTCAATTCGATTGATATAGATAACCTTCGCGTTGCTTTCAGGTCCATTTATATTTACCGGTATGTTTATATCTATTTTAGCTTTAATTTTTTTAGAGAGAAAATGGCCTACATCAACAAAATTTGCACTTGTTTCTGAAGTCTGAATAACGGAGTTTTTATCCAATGCAAAGGCGCTATTTGTTGCGCTTACTTCCAGTGGATAGGGGATTAGATTCTCTTTTGTCAAATCGGTACTTGGAAAAATAATTTCTTTCTTTGGAACTTGGCATGCGACTAACAAAATTAAACCTAGAACAGAAACAGCCGTTTTTTTGATGATTGATTTTAACATATTATGCAGATTGGTTTTAATATAGATTTTTAACTGACTTAGAAAAGATAAAGGTTATCTTTTCTAAAACTTGGGGAATTTATTGATAATTGTTGTTTTAAACAATAATTCCTATCGAAAAGTAATATCATACCCTAAGAAGGTGACTTTGGCTATCCCCTAAATGGGGACTTATTAGGTCATGCTAAAAATTAAACCATTTTTGCACCTAGCTACCTCTTAATATTCTTGTTTAATAATTCAATTCTATGATCCACCAAATAATGAACAGATTTTTTGGTAAAAGATCCATCTTTCAATCTTTTGCCGGCAGGGTGTCCGGTAAGAATTTCAATTCCTTGATCAATGTTTTTAATGGCCCACACATGAAAGTTACCATCTTTCACCGCTTGAACAACCTCTTGCTTAAGCATTAAATTCTCTACATTACTTTTCGGAATAATAACACCTTGATCATTGCTCAAACCTGCTTGCCTACAAACTTCAAAAAAACCTTCTATCTTTTCATTGATAGCTCCCACAGGTTGTATTTCCCCTTTCTGATTAACAGAACCTGTCACTGCTATCCCTTGTTTTATAGGTAATTGAGAAAGGCTAGATAAAATTGCATACAATTCAGCACTTGAAGCACTATCCCCTTCAATTTCAGAATAACTTTGCTCAAAAACAAGACTGGCAACAAGGCTTATTGGTTTATTTTGAGCATATTTTTCAACTATAAAACCTAAAAGAATTAGGACACCTTTAGTATGGATAGGGCCTCCCAGTTTTGCTTCTCTTTCAATATCAACTAAGCCCTCTTTTCCAGTGGCAACACTCACTGTTATTTTATTTGGCCGTCCAAATAAGATATCTCCTAAATCTATTACCGAAATACCATTGATTTGCCCAATTTTAGATCCTGTTAATGATATCATTAACTTTTTCTGCAAAATCATCTCATTAATTTTTTCTTGAATAAGATTAGATCGAAAATACTTGGCGTCAATAGCTTTTTTTATATGTTCCGATGTAATTTTGTTTTTAGCTTCTAGCTTGGCATAATGATGTGCTTCATGCAAAATATTACTTATCTCCCCAAATTTTATGGAAATTTTATTTTGGTTTTGAGCCATTCTAAATGCTTGTTCAATTACACTTGCAACAGCCTTGTCATTTAATGGCAGTAAATCGTTTTCTCTTTCAATTTTATAGGTTACTGCAGCAAAATCCTTTACATTTCTCAATGAGTAATCCATTGAAGTGTCAAATTCAGCTTTAACTTTAAAAAGTTCCTTAAAATCTTCATCCCATTCATATAATAAGTAATACAATCTTGGAGAACCTATCAAAATTATTTGAACATTGAGTGGTATTGGATCTGGCTTTAAACTTTTAGTACTTATAAAGCCTATGCGTTCACCCGCATCCTCAATATTAATTTCATTATTGTTTAGCGCTCTTTTTAAGCTATCCCATGAAAAATAATTTAATAGAAGCTCTTTTAATGGAATTATTAGATACCCTCCATTTGCTGCATGTAGTGAACCCCCTCTTATTAATGTAAAATTAGTACTGAGTGTACCCATATCCGATTCATGCTCAACTTTACCAAATAAATTATTATATGTTGGATTTAATTCCATTATTATTGGTGCTCCTTTAAGATTGGCATTATTTGTAATTACATTCACTTCATACTTCTTGAACTTTTGATCCTGCTCTGCAGAATTCCTCCCCTTAGCATTTGATATCATCAAGAAATCATCTAAGTTTTCAATTATGTCATTTCTAATATCTTCTAAATAGTCACCAACGTCAATGTACTCTCTGTATTTTTCACCAAGCTCTTCCAATAGTGATTCTATGGCATAGAGAGCTACATTTTCCTCGAGCTTTATTAAACTCGTATTGCTGGCTCTTTCCAAATTGCGTTTCTTTCTCAATAAGGAATTTAATTCTTCCAAAAATTCATCTTGTTTCTTAATTATTTCCTCTCGCTTCTTTTTACTAAACTTTTGAAAAATTTTATCACTAATTGGAGAACCTTTCTCATCTGTTGGAAATACAATAATTTCTATTGGAGTACGTCTGATTGCAAAATTACTTGATCTTGCTTTTTTGTAAATAACCTTAAATAAGTCAATCTCTTTTTGTTTGAATTCATCAATAATATATTGCCTTTTATCTGCATACTCTTTACTTTCTAAGGCCTTATTCAAAGCCTTCTGAACTTCTTCAATTAGTTTTCTTATTTCATTTTTGAAAATTTCAGCACCACCTTGTGGTAAATTTAGCTTTTTCGGATAATACGGATCTTTAAAATTATTGACATAACACAGATCTCCGGGAGAAGTTTCAAATTCAGCCTTTTCCTCCAGAAAATGATTAACAGCTCTGAGTTTTCCACTTCCAGGATAACCCGAAACATAAATATTAAATCCACCACTCTTATTTCCTATACCAAATTCAAATGCTTCTGAGGCTCTTTTCTGACCAATTAATGGTTTCAACCGATTTTTTTCTCTTATTTGTTTCCAGTTTATTGCTGTAGTAGTTACAACTCGCCTTAATTTTTCGGGATTTATCTCTTGTACCATATCTATTTTTTATAAAAAATCCAAATATGGTTTAAAGTTACATCAAGTCTTAAGTTTTTCATAT
>DAOUPU010000141.1 GCA_030625995.1 Flavobacteriaceae bacterium | reverse complement strand
ATCTATTCACAAAATCAAAAAAATTACAAGAATAACCTTCATTAATTACTTGTGATAAAATTTTAGATGACATATCTAATTCATTCGACAAATCATTAATAGTCAATTCACTATCTAAAAATCTTTCTTTCTCTTTCATATAGTTCCCCAACCTATTCATAAATATTTTAAGATCTGTTTGAGATAAACCTGATCCTGCATATTTTTCTTTCTCCTTATAATTAGTCTGGGTTATAGCACCACTTTTATCAGAGGATTGATTTAACATCTTTAACAAGATAGAATTGATAAAATAAAACATAAATAGGATCATTATCAGTAGCGTAGTTAATAATCCGTTTTTAACTCCAACAAAAGGCAATATGGAGTGAAATAATGATAATGAAAACAATATAATAAAACTATTCAGTATAAATTTTAGAAGCTTAAAATTATCCTGATTAAATGTTGAATATATATCCATTACCTTTCCTATAACTTTATTAATTTCTTTTTTCGATCTAAATAAATAATAGAAAATGTGCGTTAAAATTAAAATCTCACCGATACGAAAATATAGTGGGATATCCTGATTATTAATTTGATCTGTGGCTTGAACGATAGATTCAGTATCAACAAATAAGATCATTCCAGTCACCAAACAAATAGAAATCAAAAAAGGGATAAAATGAACAAGACTTTTCTTTTGTAATCTATAATTTTTAAATAAAACGGATTGCGTAAAAAGATATAGTAAGGGGCCATATGCAAACATAAATGTATCATCAATAAAAAATAATTGAGGGGCTATTATGTCGACTCTAAAGACTATTAAATAAAGATTGAATACAACTATTGATATCATCAGAAAAACAGTAGCAAGGAGTTTATTGCTTAAGATTTTTCCTTTTCGATTTTGAAATAAAAAAAGTGAGACAAATAAAAATTGAAAACATAATACGGAAAACAGTATTTTCAACAAATTAATGTCCATAAAGAATTTGAATTTTAATGATTGGTGTAAATCTATTAAAATAAATAAACATTGCTTAATTTGAACATCTTATTCTTCTAAAAAGCACTGATTTCATTATCATACCAGTACTTAAAGCTTACGAATTAGAATTTAAAAGTTTTTGCAGGAATTTAGTTCATTTTTGTTTTCAAGACCCGATTTTGTTTTTCGGCTTGTAAATCCATGCTTTTACCTATAATAACTCCTAATATCATTCCAAATCCAAGCCCCATTGAAACGCCAATAGCCTCCTTAAACATCGATCCAAACACAATTCCGAAACTCGTACCTAAAGCTATTCCAATAGCAGTATAATATCCTTCAGAAATCAAAGAGAACTCTTCTTTTAGATATTTTTTGAATTCATTAAGCTTTCGTGTCACATATTTCTTTTTGTTTACAGGAATCTCTTTTAGTTTAAGATGCTCCAACTCTTCTTCGATTGACCTTATTTGTTCCTTGGTTAAGTTTCTGTTTTTCAGATCATATAGTATCCCAACAAAGCTATTATATAGCCTGATCTCAGATTTTTTTTCTGTTTTGGAAAGTAATTTTTTAAAAATATTTGTAGTATCATTTATAGTCATAATATGTGTTTTTAAGATTTAGTGGCTTAAGATTTAATTATTACAGCTGCTCTTCATTTTTTCAACAAGATGCTCTTAGTTCCTCCATATCCTTTATTAATCCGTTGAGCCTTCTCACTATTCTCCCATAGCCTATATTGAAATCCCATTCACCTATCTTTCCTCCGAAAAAAGCCAAGAGGCCTACAATAGTGATTGCTCCAACAATCCCAACTACGGGTAAACCAAAAAGGAGTAGCATATCGGGATATTCTACTAGTAACCAATTAACAGATTCTTCACCAGGAATATTTCCACCAATACTCCCAAACCAAAATCCTGCCACCATAGATAAAAAAACATAAGGATAAAGGTATCGTGATAGTTTTATATTGAATGAAGTCACTTTTTCTATCCAATTATTAAATGATTGGAGATATTGATAACTATTTACGTTCTTATCAATAGTATCTAATTCTTTTTTAAATCCTATAGCGAAATAGACAATGTACATAAATAAGAAAAACAGTGGAATCCCCATATATGGTATTCTCGCAATTAATGCTATTGGCAAAAAAATAAACGCAAATACAACAATTGCAATAATATTAATTTTATACATCCGTCTAAATTTGGCCACGATATCTATAGATTTTTGGTCGTATAGATCATTAAGTTTTGGAACTATTAATGCATCCTTTTTTAAGAATCCTTCTTTCCAAATATTTTCAATTGATTTTTTCATTCTTATGCTTTTTGTTTTAATATTATTTTTAATCGACCTTTTATTCTTTTTATTCGCACACCTATATTATTAGGGTTAGTTCCAATGATATCAGCAATTTCCTGATAACTCTTTTCTTCCAAATAAAGTAAGATCACCGCTCTATCTATTTCAGATAATTTTCTAATGGCATCGTATAGCTGATTCAATGACTCGTCTGAAAATATCTGACTTTCCTCTAATATTTCTTGAGGAAGATGATCTGAAGTGAGATTTTGCTTGTTATTTTTCTTTTTTTTCAGAAGGGTTAAGCATACATTTAATGACAATCTGTAAATCCAGGTCGACCACTCTGACTTTTCTTCAAAGTTGTCTTTACTTCGCCAAATCTGTAAACAAACTTCTTGATAGTAATCCTCGAAATCCTCCTGAGAATTAGTATATGCCCTACAAATCTTAATAATTATAGCTGCATAAGGTAAAATGGAAATTGTATAAAAATCGCTACTCACGTTAGTTTTTTTTAATTAGTGGCTCAAAATTTAAATTATTACATAATAAATATTTTTTATTTTATAATCCAGCACCTGGATCAGAAAAATTTTAAATACTTTGAGATTAACATTTAAGTTCGCCATTACGCTTTTTATTCTGCTCGTATTTAAAAACTCAAAATGTTCAAAACTCGGTTATATATGATCGTAATATTAAATTTAAATTAAATTTAGTTATATAAGATCAATTTTCATCAGCTTGGATTGGAATTAAAAAAACAGTTTGACTATATTTACTCACTGTTTTTTATGTATACAAAAAAATATAGATAGCCTTATTAATGGCGGAAAAAAAGAAATTCGGGACATTTGCAGGTGTTTTTACACCTTCAATCCTAACTATTTTAGGTGTAATAATGTATATGCGTTTAGGCTGGGTTGTTGGCAATGCAGGCTTGATTGGAGCTATTATTGTTATTATTTTAGCGCATCTTATCGCAGTTTCCACAGGTTTAAGTGTGTCTTCAGTGGCTACAGATAAAAAAATTGGAGCCGGAGGAATCTATTACGTGCTTTCCCGAAGTATGGGAATTCCAATTGGTGGCTCCATTGGTATCGCATTATTTATTGGAACAGCCTTTTCCATAGCTTTATATCTAGTAGGTTTTTCAGAAAGTTTCAATGCTTATTTTGGCTTTGGAATGACGATCAATGACATTAGGTTAACAGGAAGCCTTGCTCTAGCTGCAATTACAGCATTGGCATTAATAAGCACATCTGTTGCGCTTAGAGCGCAGTTTTTTATTCTGGCAGCCATAATCATTTCCCTGGTTTCTATCTTTTTTGGAACAACAGCATTTGCACCGGAAACTGTCCATCTGTTTAGTACGGAAGATTCAGTTTCTTTAGAAGTTGTATTTGCCATATTTTTCCCTGCTGTTACAGGGTTTACTGCCGGTATTGCCATGAGTGGTGATCTAAAAGACCCTAAAAGATCAATTCCAATGGGTACCCTATCTGCTATTGGTGTGGGGTTGATAGTTTATCTGGGACTAGCCATTTTTATTTCATTCAATATCAATTCTGAACTACTAAAAACAGATTATAATATTTTAATGAAAATAGCCATGTTTGCTCCTGCAGTTGTCGCCGGAATTTGGGGTGCAACCTTATCTTCGGCAATTGGAGGGATTCTTGGTGGGCCAAGAATATTACAGGCCATGTCCATAGATCAGGTAACCCCTAAAATATTTGGCAAAGGAAAAGGTGAAAACAATGAACCGGTAAATGCCTTATTTCTGGTTTTTATTATAGCAGAGGCCGGTATTTTAATTGGAGAACTGGATGTTATTGCCCGTGTGGTTTCTATGTTCTACTTAACGGCTTATGGCTTTATTAATATTTCTTATTTTCTGGAAAGCTGGGCTAATCCGGATTTTCAGCCAACCTTTAAAATTAAAAGCTGGATTGGTTTACTCGGCTTCATTGCTTGTTTTGGCGTCATGTTCAAGCTGGATATTTTGGCAATGATCGGTTCATTAGCGGTTATCGGAGGTTTGTATTTCGGACTACAAAGAAAAGAAGTACACTTGCAATCTAACGATGTTTGGAGAAGTGTCTGGGAAAATGTGGTGAATAAAGGTTTAAAACAAATAGATGCCAAAGTTGATGAAAACTCCAATTGGAACCCAAATATTATACTATTTAGTGGCCGAAGCGACCATCAATCTTATTTATTGGACTTATGTAAAACCGTTTCAGGACGTACGGGAATAGTTACTAATTTTAAACTTATTGTAGTTAAAGAAGATTTTATACCCTTAAAAAAAACTGAACAAATTATTAGAAGTGAGACGTTTAGAGAACTCGGTATTTTTGCAAGACAAATAAAGGTGGATAATATTTATCAAGGCATAATAAATATTGCCACAACCTTTGGTTTTTCGGGTGTTGAACCAAATACCATCATGATGGGCTGGCCCAAAGGCCTTGAAAATTCTAAGGAATATTCTAAAATGACGGAAACTCTGCTGTATTTAGATTATAATTTATTGTATTTAGATTTTGACAGAAAGACAAAATTTGGCAACTATCAAACCGTGGACCTGTGGTGGCGTGAAACCGACAGTAAGAATGCAGAGATGATGCTTAATATAGCACGATTTATCATTGCATCACCAAGATGGAACAACACGAGTATTAGAGTTTTGTTTGTGAATAATAATAATATTGATCGCGGAATTATACGTACAAAAATTTCCAATCTTGTAGAAGATCTAAGAGTAAATGTCGAAATCAAAATTATTAATAATGCGGTAGAGCAAAAACCATTTTATGATCTGATCAAGGAAGAATCCGAATCTACAGATCTGACATTAGTAGGTATCCCTGATTACAAAATTGAGAAACAGGCCGAATTTGTTCTTAAAACAAATGATCTTTTTGGAACCATTGGCTCCACCCTATTGGTTAAAGCAGCGAATAATTTTAATGTACTGGATCTGGACCTTATTAAGAATGAATAGTTTATGTGACTGGTTTTTAAGACTAATTTGCAAAATTGACCTTGGTCTTTACCCCTTTTATCAATAGCCAAAAAATAATTGAAAATTCTCCAATTATCAATGGAAGCATCAGATAAGGAGAAATAATCTCTTGATAATCCGGTAAAAAGAAACTCGTAAAACTTTCCAGCAAATAGGAGAAACAGCCAATGACTAAGAAAATTCCTATAATTTTTGGTATAAATTCAGACTTAATAACAAGTAGTCCAAATGGCAAGAGCCAAAGCCCCCAAAATATTTCGACAATAATAATTCCTTGTTCATATAACTCAATAAACAGCATCATTAAAGAATTCCGTTGTGCAGTGTCAAAAACGTTAAGATAATCTGATCCGCTTACAAGTATCTGGGCGGCAACCAGGTTAAGAGAATTTAAGAACGCTATAGGTACAGAAACCGTTACCAAAATAACCATAAGTTTGGCGTGTTTTGGGTTAACCTCTTTAAGCAAACGGTTTAGAGATAATACCAAAAAAACAAAAACAGTTTGGCTTACCAGACCGCTAAACACACTTAAACGCACAAGAAATTCAGAATCTATCATGTTTCTGGCTGTTGCGGCAATATCTCCCGCCACTAAAATATTGGCGGGTACATACATAATACCAAAACCGCCTGTTATTCCCATCAGCAGATAGAGTAACCCTGCAATTCTTGCATTTTTTTTCTTTGAATTCATTTGATCGATCATTTAAGTTACAATAATTCCTGTTTGTCTTTTGAGGTTGTTATATCGAAATAACAACATTTCCCTTTTTGTGTCCCTTATCAACATAGGAATGGGCCTCTGCAATTTGCTCTAAAGGGTAGCTTCTATCTATTACCACTTTTATCTTTCCTGTATCAATTAGCTTATTGAAGAAGATTAGATCCTCAGCTTTTTCACTCATTACTCCGGATATTACTTTTTTACTACTTGTAATTGAAGTCCATAAACCCCGAAGCATTCCTGACAGTCCGGATGCCGCTAAAATTAAAACACCTTTTTTCTTTAGTGACCCTACACTATTTGAAAATGAACTTTTACCTACAGTGTCAAAAATAACATCGTAGGCTTCTCCCTTTTTACTAAAATCGACCTTGGTATAATCAATTATATGATCAGCTCCCAGTGATTTTACCATCTCTAAATTCGCAGTACTACAAACCCCGGTCACTTCTGCCCCAAAGTATTTGGCAAGCTGTACCGCATAAGTGCCTATCGATCCTGAAGCTCCATATATTAAGACTTTTTGACTACCTGAACGATTGGCAGCAGAACCGCTAATTACATTTCCTTTTTTAAGAAAATACAGTGCTGTATTACCCCCAAAGGGAATTGCCGCGGCTTGTTCGTAGGTCATATTCTCGGATTTCAACGCCACTACCCCATTTTCAGGCAGACATATAT
>DAOUPU010000008.1 GCA_030625995.1 Flavobacteriaceae bacterium | reverse complement strand
ACCTTATTCCACAGCTCATTTTGTTGCGCAAAGGATATATTTGCCCAAAACAGAAGAAAAAAAAGAAATAGTTTAAAGTAGTTTTTTATCATAGTAATGCACAAATCTATGAAAATAATTTGAACAATTTTGACAAATAACTACCTTTACACAAACCGCATAAATGAAATATCTCTATATCATCTTTGTATTATTTCTCTCTCTAGGCTGTAAAACAAATAAGAATACTACCGAAGAAAGCGGATCCTATTTAAAAGAAATTAGTTGTCCTGATAGCGGAAACTGTGAGTTTAAAGTTTTACGAAATTCATTTTTAAATATTAAAACAGATGAATTTGGAAAGTTATATCCAGAAGTTATACCCGGTAACAAAGTTGTAATTAAATTTCACTATAAGAAAATTGTACCTGAAAAAACATTGGATGGCAGTTATTCTGAATTTGTTTATTTAGAGGTTAACGAATATGAACCTCAGTTAATTCTAAAAGATAAGGAACTGCAGAAAGTAAAAATGCTATTCGGTAGAATTTGCCGTTGTAGTAGTCATATGGGCTACTTCAGGGTTACAAAAGGAAGCTTACACCTGTTTAATGGTAACGGGATGCTCAACATGAGTTTAACCTTTGACGTAGAAAAAGTTCCACAGATCATTTCCAAAGTGAATGAATCGATAAAATATTAACCGTCATATCATCCTAAATCCAGTAAAGGTCAATTGTTCTTCTAATCAATTTCGAATAACTAAGCAAAATTGAGAGTTTATTAAGTGGATTGTTTTAACTATTTTTGAAACCACAAAATTACATTCGTGAAAGTCCATCCCTCTATCGATCATTTTAAAGAATTACATATTACTTCCATTTTAACTATTGGCACTTTTGACGGTGTTCATATTGGACATCAAAAAATCATAAAACGTTTAAACCAAATTAAATCAGGAAAAGATAATAACTCTGCAATCCTTACTTTTTTTCCACATCCAAGGAGCGTTTTGAATTTTGGAGATGATTTTAAAATGTTAAATACTATTGAGGAGAAAATTCAGTTGCTGAATAAATTTGGTCTTGATCATTTGATAATTGAACCCTTTACAAAAGAATTTTCGAGATTAACTGCCTTGGACTTTGTAAGAGATATTCTCGTTAATCAGTTACATATTAATAAATTAGTCATTGGGTACGACCATCAATTTGGAAAGAACAGAGAGGGTAATTTTGAACAATTACAAGAGTTTGGAGAACTTTATCATTTTGGTGTTGAGGAAATTCCAGCTCAGGAAATTAGAAATGTTTCTGTTAGTTCAACGAAAATCAGGAAGTCAATTGAAGATGGAAATATAGAAAAAGCCAATGCTTATTTGGGTTATTCTTATTTGCTCACCGGAAAAATTGTAAAGGGAGAGGGAGTGGGAAGAAAGATAAATTATCCAACAATAAATTTACATATTGAAGAGAGTTATAAACTAATACCTAAGGTTGGGGTTTACATTGTAAAAACCAAGATCAAAGACAGAGTCATTTTCGGAATTATGAATATAGGGTTTCGTCCAACATTAGATGGAAAACATCAAACCATTGAAATTCATCTTTTGGATTTTGATGGCGACCTCTACAATAAGAAAATACAAATAAATGTATTGAAGAGATTACGGTCGGAGCAAAAATTTGATTCTATAAATTCGTTGACCGAACAAATTAGAAAAGATGAAATAATTGCAAGGTCCTGGATAAGCGAACAGGCTCAAAATTATGAACATCCCTGATCAGTATTGACCGTTTTTTATTAATTCATCCTATTTCATTTTCTCGCCGATTTCGCTGATATAATTAATGTCACATGTTTTTCTGCGAAATCGGCGAGAATTTTTTTTCGTTAACATCGCTGATTTTTCTGATTTTCAAGGAATCTGTGCGATCTGCGAGTTTCTTATTACTGACTTCTAACTTTTTCAATTATCTAATTTTACAATTCTCAGTTCACATTTCATTCGTTATCTTTGCACTCTTGAAATTCACATCATATGTTATCAGTTGCTTTTATTAGAGAAAACAAAGATCTTATTTTAGAGAGGTTAGAAATTCGAAATTTTGCCAATGCCGAAAAAATTATCGATGAAGTTATTGATAAAGACATGTTGCGTAGAAACACCCAGGCTCAACTGGATAATGCCCTTGCTGAAAGCAATAAACTATCCAAAGAAATAGGGTTCCTTTTTAAGTCTGGAGAAGTACAAAAAGCGAATATTGTAAAGGAGAAAACAGGTCAACTTAAAGTTATTACTAAATCTCAATCAGAGAAATTATCTGTTCTCGAAGACGAATTGACAGAATTGTTATATCAAATTCCCAATATCCCGAATAAACTAGTCCCAAAAGGAAATTCTGAAAAAGATAATATAACCACCTTTGAAGCTGGGAAAATTCCAAAACTATTCGATGGTGCCTTGCCGCACTGGGAGCTGGCGAAAAAATATGATATTATTGATTTTGAACTCGGCACTAAAATTACAGGAGCTGGATTTCCGGTTTACAAAGGCAAAGGAGCTAAATTACAACGCGCGCTCATTGCATATTTTTTAGATAAGAATAGTGATGCAGGATACATTGAGATCCAACCCCCACTATTAGTTAATGAAGAATCTGGATTTGGAACAGGTCAGTTACCTGATAAAGAAGGTCAAATGTATCATGTAGGAAATGATAATTTATATTTAATTCCTACAGCGGAAGTGCCAATAACAAATATATATCGTAATGTTTTATTAATGGAAAGTGATTTTCCTATTTGTAATACGGCTTATACACCTTGCTTTAGAAGAGAAGCCGGCTCTTACGGGGCACATGTAAGAGGACTAAACAGATTGCATCAATTTGACAAAGTGGAAATTGTAAGAATTGAACATCCGAATAGGTCCTATGAGGCTCTGGAGCTTATGGTAGATCATATAAAAGGTATTTTACAAGAATTAGGATTGCCTTATCGGATTTTGCGCTTATGTGGAGGCGATCTAGGATTTACTTCTGCGTTAACCTATGATTTCGAAGTGTTTTCAACCGCCCAGGATAGATGGCTAGAGATCAGTTCTGTTTCAAATTTTGAATCCTTTCAAGCAAATCGTCTAAAATTACGCTTTAAGAATAAAGATGGTAAAAATGAGTTGGCGCATACCCTGAATGGTAGCTCTTTAGCTCTGCCTAGAGTTTTGGCTGCGCTGTTAGAAAATTTTCAAACTGAAGAAGGTATTAAAATACCAAGTGTCCTAGTAAAATATACCGGATTCGATATTATCGATTAGTTTGAAAAGAAAATAAATCTAAGCGGATTCCATTTGACGTTTGTAGTTATTCATCATAATTAAATCGCTCAAATATAAATTGATTTGTCCTTTTTGCATATGATCTTTTGCACTTGCTTTAGCTTTGTCGTAAAATTTCTTTAATTCGTTCATGACTTAAATTTTTTGAGTTATTGTTTATATACTATTAAGACTTCACTTTTTAAATAACGTTACATTTTTAATTATATTTTATCAAAAATTTAACATATTAATTATTTATTGTTTTTAACCATAATTTATTATGATATCTGTAATAAGTCATAGCTAGTTTTTATAATATGATATTTGTCTAAAATTATGGACGAGAATTAATGACAATTCATTCAGAGGGTACTAACTGAAAAAATGGTTTAAACTTTTTCAATTTCAAAATAGAATAGCAAGTCCTATTGTTTTTTATCTTTGTTTCCTAAATTATCCAAAATCCTGTTTACTCCTGGTGAAATAATTTTATAGAGCAGATAATTTGGATTAATACGTTCATAAAAAAAATCATGTATTACACTTTTAAAAATAAATTATTCCTCATTGTATTATTGATAGGTCACTTGGCATATACTCAAAATTCTGAATTGGCCCTGTCCTATTTTAAAAATGGTGAATATGAAAAGGCTATTTTAATTTATGAACCTCTACTAAACAAAGAACCCTTTCAAAGAATCTATTTTAAAAACCTTTTAACCAGCTATCAACAAACAGAGGAATTTATTCTGGCTAATGATGTTATCAAGAGTCAGATGGATAGATTTCCTAACCAAGTATCGTTAAATATTGAGTTAGGTTACAATTATGAACTTCAAGGACTAGAGGTAAAGGCTAAGTTATATTATGACATCGCTCTCCAATATATTGAACAAAATCCGAAATTCGTTTTTGCTATTTGTCAGGTATTTAAACAAAATTATCTCTTGGATTATGCCTTAAAGGGATACCAAATTGCCAAATCAAAAGATCCCAAACTGAACACCGAGATTAGCGAAGCTCAGATCTATGGTGAAAAAAGTGACCTTAAAAATATGTTCAGCTCTTATCTGAATCTTATAGAAAAAGATGAAAAATACTATCCTTCGATCCAAAGATATATAGCTACCTATATTACAGAAGACCCTCAAAATGAAACTAATATCCTCTTTAAAAAACTACTGTTGAAAAGAGCTCAAAATAATCCAAATGATTCATGGAATATATTATTAAGCTGGCTATATATGCAGCAAAAGGAATATAGCAAATCATTGGTACAGGAAAAATCTCTGTATAAAAGGAATAAAGGAAGTTTGGATAGAATTATCGAAGTAGGTATCGTTTCTTTCGAAAATGAAGATCTTGAAACTTCTCACGAAGCTTTCATTTTTATATTAAACAATACAAAGGATCCCGATATCATTTTACAAGCTCAAATTTATCTGCTGCAGATAGACCTCGATCTGGCAACGAATAAAAAAGAATTGGCTGAAATTGATAAAAAATTCAAAACATTGTTTGAAAATTACGGCAAGAGTAGTGCAACTATAAATTTACAAATTGCTTATGCCGACTTTTTAGCTTTTAGCTATGATGAACCTGAAAAAGCTATTCATTTATTAAATGAAACTATTCCACTGGCCAACTCAAAATTCCAAAAAGGAAAAATCCAGATAAAACTGGCCGACATCCTGGTGTATACTAATCAATTTAATCAAGCATTGATCTTATATTCTCAAGTACAAACTCAACTCAAAAATAGCACTTTAGCACAGAACGCACGATTTAAGGTGGCACAGACATCCTATTATAAGGGCGATTTTAAATGGGCTCAAACGCAACTAAAAGTATTAAAATCATCTACTTCACAGTTAATTGCAAATGACGCACTCGATTTAAGTTTGCTGATAACTAACAATATAGAACATGATAGTATTTCTGACGCCTTAAAGAATTATGCCGCGGCCGAATTATTGGCTTACCAAAATAACACGAATAAAGCCATTGATACTTTAAGCGTTCTATTAATTAAATTTAAAGGCCAACCTATAGAGGATGAAGCCCTGTTTAAACAAGCCGAACTTTATACTAAAGATCAAAATTATTCTAACGCTGAAGCTAATTATTTAAAGATCATTGAAATTGATGCCCTTGGAGTAATGGTAGATGACTCCTATTATATGCTTGCAGAACTATATTCCGTCCATTTGAACAATTCTGAAAAAGCGAAAGAGATGTACCAAAAGATAATATTTGAATATCCTTCAAGCATTTATTTGGTCGAAGCAAGAAAAAAATTTAGAGTTTTACGCGGGGACAAAATTCCTTAGTTTTTAATTTACTTATTTTACTCATCCGTTTTTCCTGACATTTCAAAGGAGCATTTCAAAATCCAAATAAAATATTAGTAAGATTCATCATTGCTTTATGTAAATTTGTTTTATTGAAAATAATTCATTTTATGTATATCTATAATATTACAACCAACGTAGATGAATCCATTCACAAAGAATGGTTAGAATGGATGAAGGGAACTCATATTCCTGATATTCTGGCTACAGGTAAATTTTACAAGGCACTAATGACAGAAGTCATGGTAAAAGAAGAATTGGGTGGCACAACTTACTCAGTACAATTCACATGTGATACAAAAGAAAAACTTGAAAAATATTTTCTGGAAGATGATCAAAAAATGCAAAGTGAAGGGATGAAATTATTCGAAAATAAATTTGGTGCTTTTACTACGGTAATGAAAGTAGTTAGTGCCTGGTAGGAAATAGACAGAATTTTATAAATCGAATTATTTTTGATAAGATTTTTACTTTTTTTATAGGAGGTGATGCCATAGTATCAGGCGACCTGCCACGCCGGCAGGCGGGTTATAAAAAAATGAAAAGGTTGCAAAAAGAAAAGATTTGGATTTTTGTGTATTTTCGACCAGACACTAGTAAAGAAACTTGAGATTTAGACGGTCTTCTTACTGAGAGGTTAGTAATTATAAAATAATATTATGACAGTTAGAGCAAAAAAACATCTTGGACAACATTTCTTAAATGATGAGACCATTGCTCAAAAAATAGCAGAATCCCTCACCGAACAAGGATATGATCATGTTCTTGAAATTGGTCCGGGTATGGGTGTTTTAACCAAGTATCTTCTAAAAAAAAAAATTACCATCAGCGTTATTGAAATTGATTCAGAATCAGTGAGTTATCTGCAAACTCGTTTTTTAAAATATTCACTGAAAATTATCAATGATGATTTTTTAAAAATTGATATTTCAAAAATATTCGAAGGGAAGCAATTCGCAATTATAGGTAATTTTCCATATAACATTTCTTCTCAAATTGTATTTAAAGCCATAGAGAACAAGGCTCAGATTCCCGAATTATGCGGTATGTTCCAAAAAGAAGTGGCAAAAAGAATTACGCATCCGGAAGGCAGTAAGACATATGGAATTATCTCGGTTCTAACACAGGCCTTTTATGATACTGAATACCTTTTCACAGTACCTCCTGAAGTTTTCAATCCTCCCCCAAAAGTAGAATCCGGAGTAATTAGACTTGTCAGAAAAAAAAACTTTGAGCTTCCTGTTGATCAGTCCTTATTTTTTAAAGTCGTAAAAACAGCTTTTAACCAAAGAAGAAAAACAATTCGTAACAGTTTAAAAATATTTGATCTGTCGGATAAATTAAGAGAAGATGTTATATTTGCTCAACGTCCTGAACAATTATCAGTTCAACAATTTATAGAATTAACCAAAAGCATTGAAAAAGATGGCTTTAAAAAAAAATAAAGATCTCTTATCGGATATTGAGTTGCTCATTGACTCAAGAAATGATGATGCCTTACTTCTACTTTTGGCGGAAGAACATTCTGCGGATATTGCAGAA
Organism: Flavobacteriaceae bacterium; assembly: GCA_030625995.1. Classification (GTDB taxonomy): domain Bacteria; phylum Bacteroidota; class Bacteroidia; order Flavobacteriales; family Flavobacteriaceae; genus Lutimonas. The sequence continues at coordinate 22,606 of DAOUPU010000008.1, read as the reverse complement.
ATTATCGATCAGCTTCATTTGGATAAAGGAACTTATTTATTCAAACTATTAGACAGTGAAAAAACGGCCGATGCCTTAATGGAGATTGATGAGGGCGACCGTGAAAAAATTCTTAAAACCCTATCCCCTCAGGAGATTGCCGAAGAAATAGACGAACTAGACACAGATGATGCAGCTGATATAATTGCAGAACTTCCTGAAGCACGTCAGGAAAAGGTAATGTCTGAAATTGAAGATGAGGAACATAAGGCCGATATACAGGAACTACTTACTTATGATGAAAATTCGGCTGGGGGACTCATGGCGAAGGAATTGGTAAAGGTTAATGAAAATTGGAATATTCCTAATTGTATTAAGGAAATGAGGTCTCAGGCAAATGAGGTTTCCAGAGTTCATTCTATTTATGTTGTAGACAATAAAAATGTTTTGAAAGGAAGATTGTCTTTAAAAGATCTTCTAGTCGCCTCGACAAAGGCCCATATATCTGATATATATATACCAAAGGTTGATTTTGCATATGTAACAGACAAAGGAGAGGATGTTGCCTTGACAATGCAAAAGTATGATCTGGAGGCGATTCCTGTTGTGGATATTGAAAAGCACTTGGTGGGAAGGATAACTATTGATGACATTGTTGATTTTATAAAAGAAGAAGCTGAAAAAGATTATCAAATGGCCGCTGGTATCACCGAGGACGTCGAGGCAAGCGACAGTATATATCAATTAACAAAAGCAAGATTACCATGGTTAGTATTGGGATTATTTGGTGGATTGGCTGCTGCCAAAATTATGGGAGGATTTGAGGATGCCTTGAATAATTTTCCGGTTCTATTTTTTTTCACTCCTTTGATTGCGGCAATGGCAGGAAATGTAGGGGTTCAATCCTCAGCTATCATCGTTCAGGGATTGGCAAATAACAATATACGAGGTAGTATGTGGAACCGATTGATAAAAGAAGTAGGTTTAAGTTTGATTAATGGCATAATATTAGCCTTGATCGTCCTGCTCTTTGGGTTCTATCAAGAATTCGATATTAATATTAGTCTTACCATAGCAATTTCATTAATTGTTGTAATAATAATTTCATCCTTGGTAGGCACTTTTGTTCCGCTTATTTTAGATAAAAGAGGAATTGATCCGGCGGTAGCCACTGGCCCGTTTATTACTACCAGCAATGATATCTTTGGAATATTTATATTCTTCTTTATTGCAAAATTAATGTTAGGGTTCTAAGTATAATTAAGCAATGACTAAAGTTATTGACATCTATTTATCAAGGTTTAATTCGTAAAAAAATCAAAAATATTACTTAAAGCTTTTGTCGATGCTTTATAAAATTCGGTGTACTTGCATTTATCACAAGTAACCGAAGTGTATTTTTCTGTTTGAACATCAAATATTTTAGATAATATTCCTCCCGTAGCTCTCATTTCCCCAATTGTATAGGTTCTATTATTGCATTTGGAACAGGTATAATTTAATTGTACATCTTTCATGCTTTCTAGTTTTTACCAAAATTACTAAATAGCGTCTATTTTTTAATCGTATTGTAGAAAAATTCAATAATTTTGTCATTCATTTTTAAAATATGAATATAGAAAAAGAGTCACTCAATTTTATTGAGCAAATAATAGAAGATGATCTTAGTAGTGGACTTGATAAATCAAGGCTTAGGTTTCGATTTCCACCAGAACCAAATGGTTATCTCCATATTGGTCATGCATCTGCGATTTGTTTGAACTTTGGGTTAGGTCTAACCTATGGTTCTCCTGTAAATCTGCGTTTTGACGACACCAACCCTGCAAAGGAAGAACAAGAATATGTTGATTCGATTAAGAATGATATTAAGTGGTTAGGATTTGAATGGGACAAAGAATTATATTCATCGGATTATTTCCAGCAATTGTATGACTGGGCGGTCTTATTGATTAAAAAAGATAAGGCCTATGTCGATGATCAGTCCTCCGAAACCATCGCTTCTCAAAAAGGAACGCCGACTATTAAAGGAACAAACAGCCCTTTTCGGGGCAGATCTATTGAAGAGAACCTGCTTCTCTTTGAAAAAATGAAGAATGGTGAATTTGATGAAGGAACCCATGTTCTTCGTGCAAAGATCCACATGTCGTCAGCAAATATGCTCATGCGTGACCCGGTAATTTACAGAGTTTTAAAAAAATCTCATCACCGAACAGGTAATGACTGGAATATCTACCCAATGTATGATTGGACCCACGGAGAATCTGACTATATAGAACAAATTTCTCATTCCATCTGCACTTTGGAATTCAAAAATCATCGCGAACTATACGACTGGTTTTTAGATCAAGTTTATGATGAAAATACATTACGTCCAAAACAACGAGAATTTGCCAGACGAAATCTAAGCTATACTGTAATGAGTAAGCGCAAGCTTTTAGAGCTGGTAGAAGAGGGAATAGTTAATGGCTGGGATGATCCCAGAATGCCAACTATCTCCGGGTTGAGGCGACGAGGGTATACAGCCAGGTCTATCCGTGAATTTAGTGAAAAGGCAGGTATTGCTAAACGAGACAATATTACCGATATAGCTCTTTTAGAGTTTCATATTAAAAGTGAGTTAAATAAAACAGCACCTCGAGTTATGGCTGTTTTAGATCCCGTAAAGGTCGTAATGACTAATTATCCTGAAGATAAAGAAGAAATTTTGATCGCTGAAAACAATCCGGAAGACGAAAATGCAGGGTCTAGAGAAGTACCTTTTTCAAGAGAAATTTATATTGAGAGAGAGGACTTTAGAGAACAAGCAAATAAGAAATTTTTTCGATTAAAATTAGACAAAGAAGTACGTTTGAAAAATGCCTATATTATTAAAGCGAATTCTGTCGTAAAAAATGATGAAGGGGATATTGTTGAAATTCATTGTACCTATGATGAAGATTCACGAAGCGGTAGTGGTACCGATGCCAGCAAAAGGAAAGTTAAAGGTACCATACATTGGGTATCCACCAAACATGCGGTACAGGCGGAAGTTAGATTATACGACAGGCTTTTTACAGATGAGGCACCAGACTCCCATAAGGAGAAAGATTTCAAAGAGTTCATCAATCCAAACTCATTAAAAATTATAGAGACCGCCTTCGTTGAGCCAAGTTTAAAAACTGCAAAAATTGGTGATCAATTTCAATTTCAACGATTGGGTTATTTTAATGTAGATAATGATACAACCTCCGATAAATTAATATTTAACAGAACGGTGCCATTAAGGGATTCATGGGCTAAAATTGAAAAAAGAAAATAATTTATTTTTAACTAAACTTATTTTTTGAAAATCGTTGAAAAAATAAAACTACCCATTCAGGATGAAATGGAGTTCTTTGAAGTAAAGTTCAAAGCTTCAATGGTTTCAAAGGTTTCTTTGCTCAACCGAATTACGCATTATATTGTCAGGAGAAAGGGGAAACAAATGCGCCCTATGTTTGTTTTTTTAGTGGCAAAAATGGTCTCTAACGGAGACTTTAAGGAGAAAACATATAGGGGTGCAGCCATTATAGAGCTAATACATACAGCTACATTAGTTCATGATGATATTGTAGATGATAGTAACAGACGCAGAGGATTTTTCTCGCTGAACGCTTTATGGAAAAATAAAATTGCAGTTTTAGTAGGCGATTTCTTGCTCTCTAAAGGATTGCTTCTTTCTATTGATAACGATGACTTTGATATATTGAAAATTATATCAACGGCAGTTAGAGAAATGAGTGAAGGTGAATTGTTACAGATAGAAAAAGCGCGTAGATTAGATATCACTGAGGAGGTGTATTTTGATATAATCAGGCAAAAAACCGCTACTTTGATAGCCGCATGCTGTGGCATAGGAGCTGCCTCAGTTGATGCTGATAAAGAGGATGTTGAGAATATGAAAGAGTTCGGCCAGCTCATTGGTATCGCTTTTCAAATTAAAGATGATCTATTTGACTATACCGATGATAAAATAGGCAAACCCACTGGTATTGACATCAAGGAGCAAAAGATGACGCTACCATTGATCTATTCTTTAAATAATTGCACGAATAAAGAAAAAAAGTGGTTAATAAATTCAGTAAAAAGGTATAATAAAGATATAAATAGAGTAAAAGAAGTTATTTCTTTTGTGAAAAAGAACGGTGGTATAGAATACACAGTCAAAAAAATGAAAGAATACCAAAAGCGAGCTTTAGATATTTTATATAAATACCCTGATTCCGAATATAAAGATTCCTTGATCATCATGGTTAATTATGTAATCGAACGAGAAAAATAAATTTTTATCTTGGCATAACTTTTGTTTACTATTAGGTTCTGACCCATTAATTTAGCCTAATGAAAAAATTATTTCTTTTATTTTTTTTAATATTCTTCATAAGTTGTGATAGTTATTTTGATTTTCCTCCTCCGGAAAATAATCTACCACCTGCTCCAGATCCTTTCGATGAAAATATTGAACCTCCGATAAGTTCTTTTGGACTTTCTGATTCTTACTGCTACGGATTTAGTGTGCCTGTAGATCATAACGTTGCTGAAATTGATATTCCAAGCGATTTCCCGGAATCTCATGATCTATCTTTATTATTACCAAGAGTCGGTTCGCAAGGTAAACAAGGGTCTTGTGTGGCCTGGGCGGCAGGATACTATTTAAAGAGTTTTCAGGAAAATTTAGAAGACCTGAATAATGGGGAATTTCTAGTGAATAATACTATGAGCCCGGCTTTTGTATATAATCAAATTAAAATTGGAGCCTGCAACGACGGATCTCAGATACCTGATGCTCTTGATCTTATTCTAAATACCGGGATCGTTACTTGGGAAGAAATGCCTTATAATGCAAACGAATGTAGTACGCTGCCTACTGATGATCAAAATATTTTGGCCATGGAAAATAAAATCAATTCTTTTTCTTATTTAGATGGAGAGCTTTTATTTGAACAAACCAAAGCGTTTTTGTTAGATAACAAACCAGTCGTAATTGCAATCTCGATCGACAATGATTTTTTCGGGGTTTTTGAGGGGAATGGTGATGCAGTATATAGAAATTTTGGAAAAGTTGATGGGGCCCATGCCATGTTGGTTATAGGATATGACAACACAAAAAATGCTTTCAAAGTAGTAAATTCCTGGGGTAGGAATTGGGGAAATGATGGTTTTGTTTGGATAGACTACAAGGCATTCACAGAAGTAATGGATACCGAATCTGATTTCAAAATTTTGTGTGAGGCCTGGGTTTCGGAAGATATCAATATCTAGAAATCTAAATCAATCAATAAGAGTAGCTAAACACTCTTTTTTTAATTCATGTTTACCATCAAAGGCTATAATATTTGCTGAGTCACCAAATAATTCTTTAAATCGTTGTTTTTCATATTTTAAACGTTCTTCATTCAAATACTCATCCTCTGTCCCATAAAACATAGACACCTTTGTTTCTGTTCTCAAAAATTCAAAATTTTGAGGCTCAAGTTCCTTAGGAATTCCCCCGGACATTAGGACTAATTGATTACAGTTCAATTTTCGGCTAGCGACATACCTGCTAATAACAGAGACTCCCTGGGAATATCCGAGAGCTATAAAATTTAAACTTTTTGGAAATTTCTCAACTTCCAATACCGCATCCAAATAACGCATCACACTTATTATTTCCTGAGAAGTATTTTCCTTTGTCAGCCAACTGGCGCCCACATGAGTATATTTTGAACCCAGATAATATTTGCTTTGCGCCTGTGGCGCTATAATATAATTTTCCGAAGCATCCAATTCTTTAAAATACTTTAAAAAATATCTACTCAAATATCCTACTCCATGGCAAACCAACCAAACATTTTTTGTTTTATTGGTCAATGAGTTCAAAGTAGTATAAGTATTTGAAATAGTATAGGAAACTTCCTTCTCTATTTTATTCATTGATCAATATTTTTATTAAATCTATGTGAAAATTTATGCACCTTAAGACAAATTAGAAGATAATTTTTCAATCAACGGAAGTCATTGATAATTCCAATAGTTCCTCCATGAATATTCGACCATTTGACATCCGTGGCACTTTATGCTGTCCTCCCAATTTTTGATTTTGTTTTAGCCATTTATAAAATAATCCATTTTCGGCCTGATGGATCTTAGGTATAGATAAGGTCATGTCCTTATATCTTTTTGCTTCATAATCAGAATTTAAAGATTTTAGAGTCTCATCCAGTATGGTAGTAAATTCATTTAAACTCTTTGGAGATGTTTTAAACTCTATCATCCATTCATGTGAACCACTTTTATTGCCATTCATAAAAATTGGAGCAACTGTATAATCAGTAAGTTCTGAATTTGTATCCAGGCAGGCCTTTTTAAGTCCTTCTTCGGCATTTTCTATAATTAATTCTTCGCCAAACGCATTGATAAAATGTTTGGTTCTTCCGGTTATCTTTATTCTATAAGGGTTTAGAGAAGTGAATTTAACCGTATCTCCGATCATATATCTCCACAATCCTGCATTCGTACTAATAACAATGGCATAGTTTTGGTTTAATTTCACATTTTGGAGAGGTATTGCTTTCCTGTTCTCATCATCAAAATTTCGCATGGGAATAAATTCATAGAAAATACCATAATCCAGCATTAACAGCAGTTCATTTGAATTATTTCTATCCTGAATTGCAAAAAATCCTTCAGATGCATTATAAGTTTCAAAATATTTAAAGTTTTCAATGGGAATCAATTTTTTATATTGTTCTCTGTATGGATTGAAATTAACTCCCCCATGAAAAAACACTTCCAAATTTGGCCATACTTCTAAAATATTATTCTTACCGGTAATTTCTAGTACTCTATGTAATAATACCAACATCCATGATGGAACACCAACTAAACTAGTTATATCCTCATGAATAGTTTCTTGAATGATCGCTTCCATCTTACTTTCCCATTCTCCCATCAACGCCGTCTTTTGACTAGGAGCGCTGCCGATATCTGCCCAAAAAGGTAAATTCTCAATAATGATGGCTGATAAATCTCCAAAATTCGTGTCATTATCCTCATAAACTGCACTGCTTCCTCCTAATCTTAATCCTTTACCTTTGAATATTTCAGTGTCTTCATTATTATTAATATACAAACAAAGCATATCCTTACCTCCTTTGAGATGACAATCTTCCAATGCTTCGTCACTTACAGGAATAAACTTACTTTTAGCATTGGTTGTACCACTCGATTTAGCAAACCAATCGATTTTGGTTGGCCAAAAAATATTGCTCTCTCCTCTTCGTGATCGCTCTATTAATGGCTCAAATTCTTCATATTGTAGAATCGGCAAACGTTCAGAAAATACTTTATAATTATCTATAGTATCAAAACCATATTTTATACCTAGTTCGGTGTGCCTAGCGCTATTTAATATATTAAAAAGAACTTCTTTTTGAGTTTCTATCGGATAATTGATAAACATATCAATTTGATATTTACGCTTTTTTAAAATCCAAGACAGAACGGTATTAAATAATGGAATTTGCATGAGGGTCTAAATTGTTTTTGTTTTATCTTTAGTCCCTAAAAATAATGAAAAAAATATTATTTTTAGTTTAAGTTGTAAATTAACGAATAAAAAAATATTCTATGTCTAAAGTTGGAATTATAATGGGTAGCGATTCGGACTTACCTATAATGCAAGAAGCAATTGATGTATTACATGGCTTTGATATTGAAACTGAAGTAGATATCGTATCTGCTCATAGAACGCCTGACAAACTTTTCGACTACGCAAAAAACGCTCATTTGAATGGTTTTAATGTCATTATTGCCGGAGCTGGAGGAGCTGCTCACCTACCGGGCATGGTGGCATCAATGAGTCCTTTACCCGTTATTGGAGTGCCGGTAAAATCAAGAAATTCTATTGATGGATGGGATTCTGTACTATCTATTTTACAAATGCCGGGTGGTGTACCTGTTGCTACTGTTGCACTTGATGGGGCCAAGAACGCCGGAATATTAGCTGCACAAATAATAGGTTCTTCAGATAAATGTGTACTTGATAAGGTTATTTTTTATAAAGAAAGTTTAAAACAAAAAGTGATAAAAGCAGCTGAGAACCTGAAAAAATAAACACTTGAACTAAATTCAATTAAAGATTGATTATCCCCTCTAACCCTTATTTTAGATTTTTCTTAATAAGATCAAGTAAATTATAATCCCTACCAAAATCTACAATGAATAATCCATTATTAAATAAATTTAATACTAAGTATAATACAGCTCCTTTTTCTGAAATTAAAAATACGCATTTCAAACCTGCATTCGAAGCTGCTATCTTATCTGGCAAAAAAGAAATCGATGAAATTTGTTCCAATACTGAGAATCCTACCTTTCAGAATACCGTAGTGGAATTAGAATTTAGTGGAATGAAGCTCAAGTGTGTATCGAGTGTGTTTTTCAATTTAAATTCTGCCGAAACAAATGATGAGATTCAAAAAATAGCACAAGAAGTATCACCATTATTGTCTGAATTTGCAAATGACATCCGGTTAAATGAGGATCTTTTTAATCGAGTTAAAGTTATTTTTGATAAAAAAGAAGAATTAAACCTGAGTATTGAACAAGACACTTTGATTACAAATCAATATAAAATGTTTGTTCGTAACGGTGCAAATTTAAATGTAAAAGATAAAGCTAAGCTCAGAGAATTAGACAAAAAACTATCTAAATTAAGTTTAAAATTTGGTGAAAATATATTGGCTGAAACAAATGCTTTCGAGTGCTTGATCACTGATAAAAATGAGTTAAAAGGTTTACCTGAGGGAGCAGTGGAAGCCGCAAAAATGTCAGCATCTGAAAAAGGAAAAAAAGGTTGGCTAATTACCTTAGATTATCCTAGTTATGTTCCATTTATGACCTATATAGAGAATAGAGCATTACGAGAGAAACTTTCGAAAGCATTCGGTGCCAGAGGGTTTCAAAACAACAAGAATGACAATCAAAAAGCAGTCCTGGAAATTGTTAGACTGCGTTATGATCGAGCAAATTTATTAGGGTATAAAACACATGCTGATTTTGTATTAGAAGAACGAATGGCCGAAAACCCTCTTAAAGTTCAGAGCTTTCTAGAGGAACTATTGGCAAAGGCCAGGCCTGCTGCATTAAATGAACTTAAAGAAATAGAAGATTTGGCCGGGGAAGATGGGATTGAAAAAATGCAGAAGTGGGACGGGGCTTATTATTCTGAAAAACTTAAAAAGAAATTGTTTGATTTTGACGATGAGCAGTTAAAACCTTATTTTAAATTAGAAAATGTTATTGACGGTGTGTTTACAATAGCTAATAAATTGTACGATTTAAAATTTAAAGAAGTTTTTGATATCGATACATACAACAAGGATGTTAAAACCTATATCGTAACTCAAAAAAATGAAGAATTCGTAGCGGTTTTTTATGCTGATTTCTTCCCGAGAGAAGGAAAAAGAAACGGTGCATGGATGACTTCTTATAAAGACCAGTGGAAAATACAAGATGATAATTCGAGGCCCCATATTTCTATTGTGTGCAATTTTACCAAACCAACAGAAACAAAACCTTCATTATTAACGTTTAACGAGGTGACAACGTTGTTTCATGAGTTTGGACATGCATTACATGGCATGCTGGCCAACACAACATATCCTAGCATTTCCGGTACAAATGTATATTGGGACTTTGTTGAATTGCCAAGTCAGATCTTCGAAAATTGGTGTTTTGAAAAAGATGCTTTAGATCTCTTTGCGAAACATTATAAAACAGGTGAAAACCTCCCAATGGATCTTGTTCAAAAAATAAAAGATTCTGCTAATTTCCTGGAAGGAATGGCCACCTTGCGTCAATTGAGTTTTGGAATGCTGGATATGGCATGGCATGGAAAAAATCCTAAAAATATTACAGACGTAAAGGCTTTTGAAAATAAGGCTTTTGACAATACCCAACTGTATCCGGATGTTGCTAAAAATTGTATGAGTACTGCATTTTCACACATTTTTCAAGGAGGATATTCCTCCGGATACTATAGCTACAAATGGGCAGAAGTTTTAGATGCCGACGCTTTTGAGGCCTTTAAAGAAAATGGGATCTTTGACAAAGAAACAGCGGGTAAATTCAAAGAATATATATTGAGCAAAGGAGGTACGGAAAAACCAATGACTCTATATAAAAAATTTAGAGGAAAAGAGCCAAATTCTGATGCATTGTTGAAAAGAGCAGGGCTATTGACCTAAATCCTTTAACTTACTATCACTCGTATTGCAAACACTAATGAGAGTAAGTATATATAACTATTATTTATCCTTAAATTAGCAAAAATTAAAATTAACGGATATAAATAAAAGTTGAATTTATTCCTGAACAAATTGCTTTTCCCCTTGACTAAAATACCCGGTATAGTCAAATATTACTTATAATTATTCCTTACTTTTGTAAACTATTTATAAAATATATATAATATATGAAAAGTTATGATGTAGTCGTTATTGGTTCAGGACCAGGGGGTTATGTTGCGGCAATACGTTGTGCACAATTGGGATTAAAAACCGCGATAATAGAAAAATACCTTACACTAGGAGGAACTTGCTTAAACGTAGGATGTATACCCTCAAAGGCACTGTTAGATTCCTCACATCACTATCACGATGCAGTACATCATTTTGAGAAACACGGTATCGATATCGATGGATTAAAAGTGAATTTCAAACAGATGATCGAAAGAAAGGATGAAGTTGTTGCTCAAACTTCAGGCGGTATTAATTTTTTAATGGACAAGAACAAAGTGGATACATTTGAGGGGATCGCTTCTTTTAAAGACGCCAAACATATCAACATCACCAATGCAAAGCAACAGGTTGAGACGATAGAAGCCAAACAAACCATCATAGCAACAGGGTCAAAACCTTCTAGCCTCCCATTTATAAAATTAGATAAAAAACGAATAATCACTTCGACCGAAGCTTTGAGTTTAAAGGAAATTCCCAAACATATGATCGTTATTGGAGGTGGCGTTATCGGCTTGGAATTAGGTTCTGTGTATAAAAGATTAGGTGCGGAGGTTTCCGTGTTAGAATTTATGCCAAAAATTATTCCTGCGATGGATGATATGCTGGCAAGAGAACTTCAAAAGGCATTAAAAAAACAAGGTGTTAAATTTTTTACTGGACATAAAGTTACTTCCGTTAAAACAACAACAAAAGAGGTCACTGTTACCGCCGATGATAAAAAAGGAAATCCGGTGACATTTACAGGAGATTACTGCTTGGTTTCTGTCGGAAGAAGGCCTTATACTGATGGTTTAGCTCTAGAGAATGCAGGTGTAAAAGTGAACCAAAATGGACAAATAGACACCAATGATCATTTACAAACCAGTATATCAAACATCTACGCTATTGGCGATGTTATCAAAGGTGCTATGTTAGCACATAAAGCGGAAGAAGAGGGAACATTGGCAGCCGAATTTATAGCAGGACAAAAACCCCATATCGATTACAATTTAATTCCGGGAGTAGTTTATACCTGGCCGGAAGTTGCCGCTGTTGGCAAAACCGAAGCTGAGCTTAAAGAATCTGGGATCGACTATAAAGTTGGTGCTTTTCCGATGCGTGCGTTGGGAAGAGCACGAGCCAGCATGGATATTGAAGGTCAGGTAAAGGTTTTGGCAGATGCAAAAACGGACCAAATCTTGGGTGTTCATATGATCGGAGCCCGGGCCGCTGATATGATCGCCGAAGCCGTTGTTGCTATGGAATTTAGAGCTTCCAGTGAAGATGTAGCTCGTATATCTCATGCACACCCCACTTTTACTGAAGCCATAAAAGAAGCTTGTTTGGCCGTGGATGGTAGAGCAATTCACAGTTAATAAAATTCAAAATATTTTATTAACAAGCAGCCGTTAGATGACTTTTTTTATCATACACTGCTCATTTTTATTCAGTAGGAAGAGGTTCCGTCAATGAACTTTATTGTTTAAATAATTTTAAGGATTTTCCTTGATTGCATCTTCTATTTTTTATTGGAAATCTAAAAAATACACTTTACCATTGGGTTATTTTTAATAGTACTGAGACCCACAAACCCCTTAACAAACATTAACAAACATTAACTTGAATTTATTATAAGTCTATGGTACATTGACTAATATTGTAATATCAAACTTAATAACTATGTATACCCTCTTAATATATTTGATCACAATATTTCTAGATATTTTTATCTAGTGAAAAGATCTATTATACTTCTAAATACAAGGCAATGAATACATTCTTCCTTGTTCCACATTAGATTTTCTTATCCGGGAAATCGATAATATCATACGAGCTTCTTAACAGACAAACAAGACCAAAATATTATATTACTATTCCTAGCTTGTTTGCTACCTTAGCGGCAGTGAAAAGAAGATTGGAAAAAATACACTTAAAAGAAACGAATAATTTCAAAGCTAAACTATTGTTATGGGCTCAGCAATTTGATGAAGTTATATGGTTAGATTCCAACATTGAAATTCCTAAGGACTCTCAAAAATATTCAAATTTCGACATGGTTCTTGCCGTTGGTGCAGAAAATAAATTACAATGTAACTATGGAGATGCGTTCAATAAATTAAAAATATTTCATTCCGGGATAAAGGATTATATATTCGGTTATTTGGGCTACGATCTGAAAAATGATATTGAAGATTTAAAATCAAACAATTTCGATGGGTTGAACTTTTCCGATCTTTACTTTTATCAACCAAAAAAAATTTTTTTTATACGTGACGATTCTATTGAAATTGCCTACCTGAATAAATATGGACATGAAATTGAGAAAGACCTGAAAGAAATAGAAAGCCATACCCCCACTCTCAACAGACCAACCGGAACGATCCATATTAAGGAAAGGATTTCAAAAAAAGAATATTTTCAAAAATTGAAGGTAATTTTAGAGCACATTCATAGAGGTGATATTTATGAAGTCAATTTTTGCCAGGAATTTTATGCCGAAAATGCAATTATCGATCCCATAAATGTTTATCAAAGATTAAATGCAATTTCCGGCCCTCCGTTTGCTACTTTTCTTAAAATAAATAATCAATTCCTATTATCTGCCTCACCGGAACGATTTGTAAAAAAACATGGAAATCGAATAATTTCGCAACCTATTAAAGGGACAGCGCGAAGATTATCTGATAAGACGGAAGATAAAAAAATTGCGGATCAGTTAAGTCGGGATCCCAAAGAAAGAGCTGAAAACATAATGATCGTAGATCTGGTTCGCAATGACTTATCGAAAACAGCATTAAGAGGCAGTGTCCATGTTGAAGAACTATGTGAGGTCTATTCTTTCAAGCAGGTACACCAACTTATTTCCACATTAGTTTCAACAATTGACGAAAGAACCAGTGCAATTGATTTAATTAAAAGTTTGTTTCCCATGGGAAGCATGACAGGAGCACCAAAAATATCGGCAATGAAAATTATTGAAGAACTGGAGGAAACTAAAAGAAGCTTATATTCGGGTGCAGTTGGTTATTTTACGCCAAACAATGACTTCGATTTTAATGTTGTAATTAGAAGTATCCTCTATAATCAAACGAATAAGTATATTTCATTTTCAGTTGGGGGAGCTATAACATCTCAATCAGCTATCGAAAATGAGTATGAAGAATGCTTACTTAAAGCAAAAGCCATGAAGAAAGCTCTGATCGATCAGGATTAAAGCATTTTTAAATTACTCACCTCCAATTGCGTAAGGTGTCTCCAAATACCTCTCGACAAATTCTTTTTATTAAGCCCGGCAAAAATCACCCGATCTAATTTTATTACTTTATAACCAAAATTTTCAAAAATTCTTCTCACAATTCTATTCCTGCCTGAATGAATTTCAATACCAATTTCATTCTTAGGCTTATTCTCAATATAGGATATTTTATCGACGAACACCATTTTTCCATCTAAAACAAAGTTTGCCTCAATTTTTTGTAAATCACTCATAGATAATTTCTTATCAAGAGTAACCTGGTATAATTTTTTCACCTGATGTTTTGGATGTGTCAATTTTTTAGCAATCTCACCATCATTAGTAAACAATAATAACCCCGTTGTACTTCTGTCTAATCTTCCCACAGGATAAATACGCTCTTTAGAGGCTGTCTGAACCAATTCCATGACCGTTTTTCTTCCTCTTTCATCATCCATGGTGGTGATATAATTTTTAGGCTTATTGAGCAGCACATATCTTTTGGCTTCAGGTGAAATTAAAGCGCCATCAAACCTTACTTCATCGTCAATAGAAACCTTAAATCCCATCTCTGTTATTATCTTCCCATTAACCGTAGCACTGCCCGATTTAATATATTTATCCGCCTCTCTACGCGAACATATACCAGAATTGGAAATGTACTTATTCAATCTAATTTCATCACTCCCAACTTTGGGTTTGGCAGTATTAGATTTAATTTTATAGTTTTTTAATTTATGTGGATGTATCCTAAAGTTTTTATCCTTGGATTGGCTCCTTGATTGGCTGGGAGTTTGCTTTTTTTTGGAATTCCCTTTGTTGCTTTGTCGTCCTCCCGACGAGATTTGTTTCGCAGTCATTTTATTAAATTTTTGCAAAAATACAAAATCATTTATATATCAAGATGTTAATGCAACCTTAAATTTTAGCATTCAATATTCTCTGAATAATAACAGAGGTATCGATGAGCATTAAACTTAAAACTCCCGCAACAATGATGAGCTTAGTAATGTTGTGTAATATTAAATAATCCATTTTTGTTTTAGCCTTCCAGAGTAAGAATAAGAAAATTACAAATACGATACCTACAAAGTAAAAATAGTATTTCATCATTCCAATTTCCGGGTATTTCCATAAAAAGTAGATCGGATCAAGGGTGAAAACAACAAGTAGGGTTATGAGTAATTTTGTAAAATACTCTCCATATTTAAGCGGAATAGTTACATTATTTTGCACCACATCCCCTTTAATATTTTCCAGATCCTTAATCAATTCTCTGATCATCAGAATAAGAAATAAAAATGCAGCATGTGTAAAAACAATTGTAGAGAAATTTTTATAATATATAAAAACTGCAAATAAAGGTAATATTGCCAAAATTGAAGCCGAGAATAATCTCGTGAGCGGGTATTTCTTGAGTTTATGTGAGTACAACCAAATCAAGAAAATGTAAACAGAAAAAAACAATGCCGCTCTCCAGGAAACAAAAAAAGCAAAGGCCACTCCAATGAAATTAAGCAGGAAGTAAATATTTAATTTTGTTTTCTGACCTACAATATTATCAAGTTTACTCTTGACCGGCTTGTTAATTGCATCTTTATCGGCATCATAAAAATTATTAATGATATATCCTGCGGCAATTACGCATGTTGTGGTCAATACTATCAGGTACAGATCGAGATTAAATATTATATCTGTTAAGGATTTTTCCGGAGAAAAAATAAAAATCGCTGCCAAGTATTGTGCAATGACAACAATTACAATATTGTATCCGCGCACAACGGACAACAGACTTAAAAATATATAAAATATGGAATACTTTTTTGGTTTTTTGGGGGTGTTTTGTTTAGACATTTCAATTAAATCCATAACCATATAGATAAAATTAAAATCTATACACCAACTCTAATTTATAATCTTGAAGTGTTTGTTTTGTTTTTTCAAAATCCTCCGTAAAACCTAATATATAACCTCCACCACCGGAACCACAAAGCTTTAAATAATAATCATTTGAATCAATTCCATGCTTCCAAAGTTGGTGAAAGGTCTTTGGTATCATAGGTTTGAAGTGTTTCAAAACAACTTTAGAGAGGCTTTTAACATTTTTGAATAAAGATCTTGCGTCTCCGTGTAAAAAGTCATCTATACATAGATCCGTATACCGCGCAAAATCCTCATCGATCATTCTTCTAAACCCTTCGTTCTTCATTTTATTCATGAAAATATTTACCATCGGTTCTGTCTCTCCAACCATTTCTGAGTCTAATAAAAATACAGCGCCTTTACCCTCCTTTTGAGTTGGTATTCCTGTTGCCTCTAAACTGTCCTTTGACCTAATTAAAATCGGTAAGCTCAAATAGGAGTTCAACGGATCAAGTCCGGAGCTCTTGCCGTGAAAAAAAGATTCCATTGCAGAAAAAACAGACTTCAATTTGATCAATTTATCAGAGGTTAAATTTTCGAGAACAGTAATTTTATTATTTGCATACTTATCGTAAACAGCTGCAACCAAAGCTCCTGAGCTACCAACACCATATCCTTGAGGAATACTGGAGTCAAAATACATTCCTTTTTCAATATCTTTTATAAACTCATCTAACCTTAGATCTACATCTGAACTACTTACATTAGATAAATACCGATAAAATTCAGTTAGTTTTTGATTGGAAAATCTCGTGTGCTCATTAAATTCTTTCGGTATTTTTAAAGCACCTTGGTAAGAATTATATGGAATCGCCAAGCCCTTGGAATCTTTAATGATACCATATTCACCAAAAAGTAAAATTTTAGCATAAAATAGGGGTCCTTTCATATTTACATTTATTGGTTTTAATCATTAAAGGCAATTCATTGCAAATATAGCAGAAATTTGCAATGTAGCCACCATTTAACGCCGAGATCAAATAAATCTTATATCTACCTGTAACTATTATTCATCTTCAGAAATACCGTCATAGTAATTCGTAGTCCAGATATCTACCTTTTTGTCAAATATGTATTTCCCTTTTTCTTTCGATTTTCCATTAGTATAATAAGTTTCCCAAACTCCTTCTTTTAAATTTTCTTCATATTTTCCCTTCTCCGATATTTCACCATTTTCATAATATGCAACCCAACCGCCATTGAGTTTGCCATCCTTATAATTTCGCTTATTTTGCAGCTTACCATTTTCGTAAAAAACTTTTCTATTTCCGTTTAAAATTCCTTTAGAATAATTAGCTTCTTGATAAATTTTACCGCTTTCATAATACCATATTACTCTACCTTCATAGGTAGGTTCATTTTCTTCCTTAGAATACGCTTCCATTTGTTTCATGCCGGACAAATAATAATCTGTTTGCAAATACAAATCTCCCTTCAATAGTGGTTTGGTTCTGTAAAACTCAGCTATTTTTTTATCTACATCATTCCAGTTAGCATCATACCATATGGTATCATTTTGAGCAATAATAAAATTGAAAAAAAATGTAAAAAGGAAGGCTATCAATAAAAATGAGTTTTTCATGACCTGATGTTTTTAGGTGAGTATAAACCATAAATTTCTCTCAAACAAAATGTTCAAAATTTATGTTTAGCTTTTTATCTCTGGTCAAAATATCCCGATATATACATAATAAATAAGAAACCGGAAAGCCCTGGTTTTCAATTAAATTACGTTTTCCACGCCCTCTCCAAGGTTATCACAAATATACTTATTATTCTGACAATATGAAACTAATTCATTGCGAATAAAGGTCTCGGCCTCACCCTTTTCGCCTTTTGGAAAGAGTACATGTACATTAGCTCCTGCGTCCAAAGTGAAACAAATATTTAAATCCGTTTTTTTTCTAAAATCCCAAATTTTATTAATGATTTTCAAGGTATTGGGTTTCATCAATATAAAATATGGATCTGAGGTCATCATCATTGCATGCAGTGCCAAGGCTTCACTCTCTACAATCTGAATAAATTCCTTAATATCACCTGACTGTAAAACTTCCGTCAATCTTTCCAGATTTTGATTTGCTTGTTTAAACCTACTTTTCGCATAAGGATGGCCGAGCATTAAATTATGACCGACAGTGCTGCTTATTTGCTTTTCTCCTTGATCGACTAACAAAATAGTATCCTGGAAATTTTCAAAAACAGGATGTATTTTGAAAGGAAAAATTGTTCCATACAAATCAGAAGAGTTTTCTATTTTGGGATGCTTACCCCATACAACAATCGGCCCTTCAATACTTCTTGCGGCACTACCAGAACCTAAGCGACTTAAAAAAGAAGCTTTATTCAAAAAATAATCTTGATCTATACTTGGATCCAATTTTTTTTCTATCCCCATTATACAAAAAGCCAGAGCACTCATTCCACTTGCTGAAGATGCAATACCACTACTATGAGGAAAAGAATTTTCTGTTCTGATCACTAGATCATAATCAGAAATAAAGGGTACATAGTTCGTGATTCGTTCAATAAATTTCTCAATTTTGGGTTTAAACTCCTCTTTTTCCTCTCCTTCAAAAATCACGTTGATATTCTGCCTTTTTGACAAAGTTCCTTTTTTCGAATATTCGAGAGTAGTGATTGTAAAACAGTTACTTAAGGTAAAACTTATCGAGGCATTTTTAGGAATTTGAGGCTCACTCTTGCCCCAATATTTTACGAGAGCAATATTACTAGGACTTTTCCCTGTAATATTACCATTATCTAAAATCCTCTTATCAGAATTATTAAAAACGAAGTCTTTTTCTCTGCTCATGTATAAAATTTTGCCAAAGATAAATTATACTCTATATATTTTCTAATTTATTTAATACAGATGTCTTATAGCTTCGGCTTATAGGAATTGCTTTCTTCTTAATTTCGATATATTCATTTGTGAATGAGACAATTTGTGGAATAGAAATGATAAAGGAACGATGCGTCCTTAAGAATATTTTTTTAGGAAGTTTTGCTTCGATACTACTGATAGATTCTCTGGTTACAATATTCTTTGATTCCAAATTGATCTTAATATAATCGCCCAAACTTTCGATATAATATATCTCAGAAAAATTAACCTTTATCATTTTCCTATCGGAACGCACGAAAATAAAATCACTCTTTTCATCGTTGATTTTATAATCTTTTGGAAAATCAGAAGGAACACACTCGGCAACGTATTTATTTATCGATTGAAATAGTCTGTCAAAAGAAATTGGTTTCAAGAGATAATCCACAGCCTGCAAATCAAACCCATCAACGGCATACTCCCTATAAGCTGTGGTAAAAATTAATTTTATTTTTTTATTTATTGACTTCGCAAAAGATAAACCGGAAATCTCCGGCATATTTATATCTAAAAATATAACATCTATATTCTCTGCACTAATAACATTAAAAGCTTCAATAGCATTCTTACAACTCGCAACAACATGCACTGAATCTATTTTTCGGAGATGATTCTCCAATATTTCGCGTGCCATTGGTTCATCATCAACTATTAAACATTGTATTGCTTTAGACATTTCTATTTGTACTTATATTTAAAATAGACAATTGCACATCATAGCAATTATCGCTTTGATTCAATATTAATTCATGATTGTTATGATAAAGTAAATCTAATCTTTTTTTTATGTTTTCTAGACCCAAACCATTTTGATTTGCCTCCGTAACCTCTTTTATTATAGTATTTTTAATCCTGAAAGTAAATCTATTGTTTGATATTCTAATTTCAATATTAACTTTCAAAAATCCATCAATTAAGTTTCCATGTTTAAATGCATTTTCTACAAATGGGATTAACAACATAGGGGCAATTTGTATTTCATCCGGGATTTTGTCAGAGGTATAGCTAACAAGCAAAGTGTCCTGAAATCTAATTTTTTCCAATTCAACATATTCCTTTATATGTGATATTTCTTCCCTTAATGTCACCTTTGGTTTGTTAATCTGATAAAGGATATAATCCAATAAATTAGATAATTTGAGTATTATTTCCGGGGTTCTTTCAGACTGTTTCAAGGCCAAACCATAGATCGTATTTAGCGTATTAAATAAAAAATGTGGATGTATTTGTTTCTTTAGATATTGCAACTCCTGATCTTTGATCTGCAATTGTGTCATTAGTATTTTATTTTCTAACTCTTTGTTTCTGGAAAGTGTTTTAAAATTGTGATTTAATAAATTGACAAAACTTACGATCAAAACCACCAGATAAACAAGAATTAAAATAAATACGTAATTTTTACTCATTGGAGGCATTTGTTGAAAATTCAAGTTTGATAAAAAAATCAGGCTGGCAAAGATGGTCATCAAAATTAAATATGTAGAAATGATCAATGTATATATACAATATAATATAAAGAGCCAATATTTTTTTGAAAGAAGGTATTGAGGGATCAAATAATACACAACAAAATATGTTGTGATCATGGTTACCGGAAGAAGGAAGCTCGAAAACCAAGTAACATAATTTGTGTCGTTCGCATTGTAACTAAAAAAATAAACATAAAAAAACCAAACCCCTACCCAAAACAATAAGTGTAAAAGAATAAACCTGGAATTCATAAATCGCGACACATTCATGATTGCAAGTTGCATAATTTATTTCAAACGGTACTTTTATAATGATGGAATACCTGATTTCAAGGGGATTCGTCAATTTCAGAAATGAGAACAACATAATAATTCCTAAATTCGTTAAGTATCGATCAAATCTGTTCAACCATCGCAAATGATTTTCATCAGTTTGCATTTGAATTATATTTGTCAGCATAACTTTAAATTTATTTCTTATGTTTTTTGATCGTTTGAATGAAGGTGGACCGTTTTTCATGTATCCACTTTTCTTAATTCTAATTTTACTTATTATTCTTATTGTAAAAGGATTTTTACAAAAAGGGGCACAAGAAAAAACCATGAGCTTGATCAGTTCAATAGCTTTATTTGCTATTGTTTGGGGATTCCTAGGTCAGATCATTGGTTTGATTGGAGCTTTTGACTCCATCGAAGCCGTCGGAGATGTATCGCCTGCAGTATTAGCAGGAGGACTAAAAGTAGCATTTTTAGCTCCTGTTTTTGGAATGTTTATCTTCCTTGTTGGCAGATTGGGGATTATTATAATCACCTGGATGCAAAAGGATTAATTGCTTTTAATTCGGTTTTTGCACTAGAACTTAGAGATGAAGGCTTAATATTAAGATATTCATTTCCTCACGGAAATGAATATCTTTGTCAAAAAAAGTACATTGAACAGAAAAATAAGATTGATCTGGGATTTTAGAGGTCCCGAAGCACAGGAAATTGCCAAACACCATTGTGTACACCTTAAAGAGTTTTCGGAAAAAGAAAATTTAAATTATCATGAAATTAGCAGCAAACTAATCTCTGAAATGTACAGCATCGCATATATCACAGTAGATGAAAGTGATATGACAACTTATAGAGATGCTTTGAAACCGCATCGAGGAGAAGTTGCAAAGTAAATAGTAACTTCGTAATTAAACTGTATAAAATGCAAGTCCAGTTAAATTCTACAATAACCTGCCCTGAATGTAGTTTTCAAAAAGAGGAGACCATGCCAACAGATGCCTGCCAGTTCTTTTATAAATGTGAAAATTGCGATGTCCTGCTTAAACCTCAAAAAGGAGATTGTTGTGTTTATTGTTCCTATGGCTCAGTAGCCTGTCCCCCAATTCAGGAAGACAATCAAAATTCTTGTTGTAAATGAATCTTATTCCTGTTTACAAGTGTATTTAATGATTTCTGCGGCGTGCTCTATACCCATCTGCAGCCTCAACAATAGCATCTTCAACCTGATCCAATTGTAATTTTACCAGAGCTCTATTGTAGAAAGCATATTTATTATTTGGATCTAGTTCTATGGCTGCCGTGAAATCAACGATAGAATGATTTTTTTATTTTTAAAAATTTTTTTGGTATTGGTGTTTACATATAAATACAATTTTTATTTGAAAGTTTATGCATTAAAATTTTGAAGCTATAATATTAATCGTACATTTGCGATATACTATATGATTAAACAAATGAAACGAACAGGATCTAATTTTAAATATTCCAAAGAAACAGAAGAGCTAGCAAGATTTTCTAAAGCCTTAGGGCATCCTGCCAGGATAATAATTTTAAAACATCTCAGCAATCAAAGTTGTTGCTATACGGGCGAATTGTTGGATGTTTTGCCTTTAGCACAATCTACTATTTCACAACATTTGAAAGAATTAAAAGATGCCGGATTGATAGATGGAGAGGTAAGCCCTCCAAAAATAAAATACTGTATCCATACAGAGAACTGGATGAAGGCACAAAAGTTATTTGATACACTTTTCAAAGAAGATTTCAAGAAAATTAAATGCTGCTAATTATTATTAAGTGAAGAACAAAATTACCATAGAAAAATTGTTGCCGGAACATTGGCCCAAAGTTTCAAAAATTTATAAAGAAGGCATATTAACCGGTATGGCAACATTTGAAAAAGAAATTCCCAGTTGGGAAGATTGGAACAGCAATCATTTAAAAACCTGTAGGCTAATTGCCTCAGTAAAAGTGGAAATAGCAGGATGGGCAGCCTTATCACCTGTTTCCTCCAGATGTGTTTATGGAGGAGTTGGAGAAGTAAGTGTATATGTTAGTGAAGAGTTTAGAGGGAATCGAATAGGAGAAAAACTTTTGAGAAAATTAATTACAGAAAGTGAAAAAAATGGACTATGGACCATTCAATCCGGAGTATTCCCGGAAAATATTGCAAGCATAAAACTTCATAAAAAGCTTGGTTTTAGAAAAATAGGGTATCGGGAAAAAATTGGAGAACTGGATGGTATCTGGAAGGACAATATATTATTAGAAAGAAGAAGTAAGTTAATATAAATAATTAAAATTATAAGATCATGCAAACAAAAGAATTTATAAG
>DAOUPU010000182.1 GCA_030625995.1 Flavobacteriaceae bacterium | reverse complement strand
GGCGTGCAATCCATCCCAGTCTGTCCTGGGGTCGCTACCATCTACCGGTTTGGTATAATCAAAGATCGTATCTCTTTGAGGTATGAAGTTACCGTGATAATAAGCTATGTTCCCGTCAGTATCAGCATAAACAGTATTATTGGAAGAGTTTGTCCGTATATCCATCATCTTATAAAACTCCTCATGACTGTCATTCTTGGTTCGGTTAAACGATTGTATCAAGGCATTTACAGGACTCCACATCAAAGCTGTCGCAACCCATTTGTCATCATTGGCATGTGTAATTGGACCGTGGTGAGTTCTATAGGTCATAAAGGATCTTTCTTTTAATGCACCATCAGATCTGTATTTTAAAACAACATTAATAGAATCGACATTTCTTAAATCAGCGCCATATTTATAATGAATCCCTTCTTTACTTTTTACGATTGTTTCTTCAAATTCGTCGATAATATCAGTGCCTGTTGAGGTGTGCATCCAACCTGTTCTTTCATTAAATCCCTGATATACAAAAAATTGGCCCCATGTAACGGCGCCATAAGTATTCAACCCTTCTTCGCTTATTACGTGTACTTCTCCTCGAAAAAAGAAGGAAGTGTGTGGGTTTATGAGCAACATAGCATTTCCCGATGCTGTTCGTTTCCCTGAAATAGCGAAACCATTGGATCCTCTGGGTTCCTTGTCTCCTAGTCTAATCAAGCCATTATGGATTTCGGAAGCCATATCAGCGGCAGATTTATCGTAGAATGATCTGATTTTTTTTGTAGACACCCGCTCAATATCACCCCCTATAGAGCCTTCACTAAAATACATTGGCATCCATGGCTCGAAATGATTTAATAGCTTCGGCTTTACCTCAGGATGCTGTGCCAAGTAGTAGTTTATACCATCGGCAAAGGCCATACATAATTTTTGCAGCCAAAGCGGACTGTTCTCGTAATTTTCTATGGCCTCTTCCTTTGTCATGTACAGTTTTGCCCTTAAATCACTGTATATCGCTTTTTCTCCTTCCACTTCTGCGAGACGGCCAGTTGCCCATATGTAATTGTGTTCTACTCGATTAAAATCATCTTCACATTGGGCATAGAGCAATCCAAAAACTGCATCTGCATCTGTTTTGCCATAAATATGAGGCACGCCAAATGTATCTCTGATAATTTCTGTATTTGAGGCGTGCTGCTCCCAACGATCTTTTTCTGAAAGTAATTTGTTTCCGGTTTCTTTGGTGGAACAATTCACCATGAAGATCATTAAAAGAAGATAGACTCTGCTCATTTTTAATGGGTTTGATATTAATTATTTTTTGTAAGATCTATATTTTCCCTATCCATGTATTAGTTAGAGATAAGTTAATACTAACCTCTAAACTTCATTCTTAAAACAACCTGCTTACTTTCTTCATGGAAGTATTCTTTCATCATTTTAAATCCATACTTATCATAGAAACCTCTCCCTATTATATTTTCCTTAAACACTTCAACTTCTAATTCTCTATGATATTCACCAATAAAATCCACCAATGTTGTTCCAACTCCTTTAGAATGCTGATCCGGGGAAACAAATAAACCGCCAATTTCGTTTCCAATCATACTAATAAACCCAATGACGACATTATTTTCTTCGAATACCCATGTCTCTGCATTTGGTAGATATACGTCTTTCATATCCTTTTTTACCTTTTCAACAAATGCATCATCTAAAAAAGGTTGTGCCAAAGAGGAAGAGTTATACCATATGTCTATAAGCCTTGGCTCATCTTTATCTTCGTATTTTCTAATCACAATTATTTATTTTTGAATAGTTCTAATGTTTTTTCGATCTGGAATGATGCCGTATCAAATATATTATTTAGTTTTTGAGAAGTGCATATAGACAATTCAGTACAGGCAATTACTACGGGATGGTCTTTTGAGTATATGTTCAAAAGCCGTCTATATTCTTCCAAATCTTTTTTGCTTTCTTGTTCAAAGTAGACTTGTTTTCGAAGATAATCTAAAAATTTTTGATCTTCCATTTCCGGTTCAATTAATAAAATTCCTCTTTGTTGAAAAGAGTGCTTTAAATAGGTAGACTTCATGGTGTAAAGAGAACCAAATATAACTGTTTCTGTATGTTCTCGATCCGTTAATTTGTCAATAGTAAGTTGGATAGGATGAGCAATGTCAAGATCGATATAGATTTTATCTATAGATTCGTGTAGTGTAATATTTGGAATAAGTAAAAAATTAATACCCAGTTGTTTAATATTGTTTATATAAAGAGATAATAGAGGAATTAGTTTGTTGAACTGATTGGGTAAATAAGGGTTTACCTTCTCAAAATCTATATTGTATAAAATAAAAGGACAGGTACTATCCCCCTTATGAAGTAGATTAAATCTTCGGTTTAATTCGTCGATATAGAAAAGCGTAGATCTGTTGCCTAAACCCAAAATACCAATAGTTTTGTTCTTCATTTTTTATGTTCTATTTAGATCAAAGACCGACGACCTTTTCGAAACCTCAAGCAATTTTATGCTAATTATCTGGCCAGCCTAATTCCCGAAAATTGCCATTGCATATTTGGATGAAAGAAATTTCTATAGGTTTTTCTGCTATGACCTGGTGATGTGGCAACCGAACCACCGCGCAAAACCATTTGATTGATCATGAACTTTCCATTATACTCGCCCACAGCTCCTTCCTTTATCTTAAATCTAGGATAAGGTAAATAGGCGGAATTTGTCCATTCCCAACGCTTGCCCCATTTCATGGAATTCGAAGCTGCCTCCCATTCAAATTCTGTTGGTAATCGGCAACCTTTAAAAGTAGCGTAGGCAGATGCCTCATAAAAGGAGATATGAGTCAAAATTGTGTCCAAATCAATTTTTACTAATCCTCCAAGGGTATAATGAAACCATTCATTATCTATTTTTTGCCAGTAAAGAGGCATGGTTAAATTATTGCTATTTATCCAACTCCACCCTTCATCTAACCAATAGTTTGAATTGGAATACCCACCATGATCAATAAAGTCAATAAATTCACCATTGCTGACCAATGATTTTGATATTTCAAAGGATTCTAATAAAACCTTATGGTTTTCTAGCTCATTATCAAAACAGAAGCCGGGACCTTTATGCCCTATTTCGTAAATTCCTTCTGCCACCTTTAGCCAGCCGGCATCTTCATTGTGGTCATTTATCCATGGTTTATTGCTATATTTTGGATGGGTAGGATTGTACGAAAAGGTGTACTTCAGATCCGTGATCAAAAGCTCCTGATGCTGCTGCTCATGATGAATACCCAAAACCGTGAGCTCCTCAATTTCTTTAGAATAATTACCTTTTAACACCAATGCCATGTATTTGTCTACTTGTTTGCGATATTCAAATATATGATCTACACCGGGTCGTGTAATTAAGCCTCGTTGAGATCTCGCCAGGCGTTGTCCTAAAGCGTTATAATAGCTGTTAAATAGAAAACTAAAGTCCTTATCGAATGTGGTATAATTGGGGTTAAACGTCTTTAAGATCATTTCTTCAAAAAACCATGTGGTATGTGCTAAGTGCCATTTTGGGGGACTTGCAAATTCTGCTGACTGAGGAACATAATCCTCAACAGTAAGCTTCACACATAATTCTTCCGATCTATTTCGAATGGATAAATACTTGTTTAACAGTTTCATTGGGGTATATGGATCGATTAATTAAATTTTAATATTTGAGTTTAACGAAAATAATGTTTTTTGATCGAAATATTATTAATGTGATCTAATGGCCTTAACTTCATTTTTTTATTAACGCCCGCTTATTTTTATTGCTTTGATATATTTAATTCCAGCGGCCATCATGATCGTGATCAATGCTATAAAATAAAGAGTTGTTGTCATACTCTTCATAAGTGTAAAGATGTTAGATAAGATGACCGAATAAGAGTTTATGTTTGGATAACTGTTGAGCATAATAATGATTCCAAAATTTTCCAAATAATCTGCTATGCCCGCAATTACAGGTAACCAACATAAATAGAAAAGAACCGAATTCAATTTATCCATTTTTTTAAGAAAATAACCAATCAGCAGACAATAACTTACTCCAAAGAGGAATGGATAGATCATATCAACTGGAATTTGTCTGAAGAGATAAACATCTCGTCCTTTTTCTCCAAGAGTTTCAAAAAGAGACTTTACGTATTCTATATCATAACCCATAGGCATCATATCCAATAATTTCATTCCTTCGGAAAATGCCATTACTTTCGGAATTGTTATTATGATCATAAATGTGTAAACAAGGTTAGTTAAGATAAAAAGAGATAGAACTTTTCCGCCTGATAAATTCTTATTTATAATATTTTTTAGCATGTTAATTTTTTTGACACTAATATGGTTGTTAAAATAATGAAAGAATAATAATCTGTCTTCAGTTACCTGCCTTTTTTATTTGTATTTCAAACAGGCAAACAATTGAATTTTCATAATGGCTTGGAAGCCCAGTTGGATTTTTCAACCTGGTTGACCCTAAAAAATTAAAGCCTGAATTTTCATAGTAATCAATCAGTCTTTTATTGTATCCACAAGTATCCATCCGGATGAAGATTTTATTTTTTGAGGCAGTATAATCTTTAGCCCAATTCACAATTTCAGACACAAATTTTTTCCCTCTGAAATCAGGATTAGTAGCAATTCGATGAATATAAATTGACGGGTCAATATCTCTTTCTTCCCAAATTTGTGGATCATTGAATGTGATAGCCCAGATACATGCAATTTTATGGTCGATGATTATTTTCCATTGCCTTTTATCATTGATTTCGGTTTCTATTAATTTTCTGTCAAATTTTGGCCATTGATTTTCCGGAAATTTACTTTTTTGAAAATCAGTGGCAATTTGATAAAGAGTAAAAATATCATCGATATCTCTGAGCGTACTATTTCGAATTTCCATAACTATTCATAAATGATAATTGCTTTTTCCAGTTCTTTTCCGGAAGGTCGTTCAAACCAACTTTCCATAAATTCAAAATTATCTCGACTAACTTCAAATTCAAAGGTTAGCCCTCTTTCGGTATTACGTTTAAGTACTCTTTTCAGTCTTGTTGATTTTGAAATATCCAGGA
>DAOUPU010000161.1 GCA_030625995.1 Flavobacteriaceae bacterium | reverse complement strand
GCCAGAGAAGTGGCTCCAAATGATGTGGCATTAATTCAAAATGAGGCGGTACTACAATATAAGCTAGGAAATATTGATGAATATGTTAGATTGATCAATGTGGCAATCGCATTAGAACCCGATAATGCTATGTTGTATTTTAATTTAGGTGTTATTAGTGGGCAACAAGGAGATATCGAAAAATCCAAAGAGTACTATCGAAAGGCTATTGAATTAAAACCTGATTATAAAGATGCATACGTCAACTTGGGATCTGCCATGTTAGAAAAGGACAAAGCTTTAGTTGAAGAAATGAACGAGAACCTTAGCAACTTTGACAAATATGATGAAATTAAAGCGAGACAAGTTGAATTATATAATGAAGTAATTCCCGTGTATGAAAAAGCGTATGAACTAGAGCCCGAGGATCTTGATACAATAAGAACCTTAATGAGTTTGTATGAAAATGTTGAGATGGAGGTTAAATATAAAGAACTTAGAGCGGTATATGACGGACTAAAATAAAATATTAGAATGACACTAGTTTAAAAGACCTTGGAAATTCCAGGGTCTTTTATTTTTTGTCATTTTTTAGAATCGGAACTTTCTTTTCAATATAATCAACGGGTTTACTAAGTGTTTTTGGTGCTTTAAATCGATACCCAAAGAAGACAAAAAAACTATTCTTTAATGTTTGAAATTGTAAGTCCCTATTATTTCTGTTTTCATCAGTAAATCTATTCAGATAATTAACTCCAAAATAATACTTATCGGAATTGTAGCCTATTCCGGCTCCGCTTTGCACAGATAAAACAAAATCGCTTTGATTTTGTTGGCGGGATCCATCAGGGCTATGTACTGTTTCTTTGTATATATCCACACCTATTCCAGGAGCCACATAAACATCGGCATACCATTTTTTAAGAACAAAGGTGTAATAATACCCAGCGTTAACAACAATATTAAAACCTACAAAGTCACTATAGATGATTCTGTCGATTTCATCTCCATATCCATTCAATAGCTTATCCGCTCCATTAAACACATACAACCAATAATCTATACTAGGCACAAAACTTCCTGCACTTTTTAATTGAATCTCTGTTTGGGATTGAGATGCTTTTATTGAATATTTATCATTGAACTTATAAGCAGAAGTTCCAGCAATAACATTGGTTGTTAAATCCGGAAACTGTACATAATTATCTCCATCCGAAATGATGGGATCTAGATCATAACTATTCTTCACATAATACCCTTTAACACGAACGTACTCAAATCGATGTGTCCATTTATCAAATAGAAGTTTTACACTTAATTGAAATTGATCTGTATTGCCTTTATCCTTCTCTTCCTCAGAGGAAGGCTTGGAGCGAATACCTAATCTAACGGATAAAAACCGGTAATTGAATACCAGAGCATATCTGATTCCAATATTAGGAGATAGCTTAACAACATTCTCTCGATAGGGAAAAAAATATTCTTTAATTTCATTGCTAACTTCAAATTTTATATTCAGACGATTACTATAGTCCGCAATAAATAAATCTTTTTCACTTATCGTCAAAGAATCCTGGACATCAACTTTAACATCATCTTGAGCAACAGATGAGAAAATGTAGAAAAAAGTAAAAAATAAACAAACATATTTCATATGTAACTAAATATTAGCGTTTTAAATTATCTCCCATTTATTTTTTGAATCTTGTATTTATATATTCATTTATTTCAGCAATTGACTTAATTTCCTGAGAAGAATTACCACTTCTAACATAGAATTTTTCCTCTAAAAGTCCATTTTTGTTTTTCATTTTTAAATATAAGGGTTCTTTTGCTGCAAACACTTTGATCTTACAAACTATTTTTTCATTTTCACATATTTCAAATTGCATCCTGATGTATTTGCTAACATATCTTACACCCATTAAATTATGTAAATTATTTCTTAGATGAACCTCATAATAATCAGCCGTTGATTTTTTCAGTGTGCTGAAATCCTTTTCCAATCCAATTATATTTTTGTCATCGTCGACCCCTATCAGTAAAATTCCTCCATCCGTATTTCCAAACGCAGCGACCGTTTTAAAAATTACTTGTTCCAGAACTGGGTTATGTTTTTCCTGTCTGTAGTCATATCTGGAGGAAGATTTAAACTCTAAATATCTATTTTCATCCTCTTTCAAAATTTCTTCAACCGATGGCAATTCACTACGCGGATTTTGATAAAATATTCTGCTTTTTATAAATAAGGTCAAAATACCTAATAACACTAATATCAGGCCGACCCATAACAAAATTTCGTGCATATTATTCAAGATGGTATTCTGAATTTCACTATCTGGAATCGTAAGCAAATAATACAGTATTCCGGCCTCAGCAGGAAATCTTTGGAAGGAGTTCCAATAAACTTTATCATGATATTTAAATTTGAATATCCCCTGATCCTGTTTGTCAAACTTTTTAAAATGATTGATGGTATGAATGGTCAAACTATCACTTTTTATATCCAAATCTTCAACATCTTGAAAACTATTCATATTGTTCGATGATAGATCCATCGTCCTCTCCTGAGTAGTTTCAACCAGTAGTTTTACATTTTTGAATTTTGAAAACGTTTCAAAATTTTCCGATAATTTCAGACGTTCAAAACGAAACAATATAATACTTATGCCTCCTTCAAATTCATAGGAGTATCCGGCATAAAAAAGTTCATTATTGCCATTTTCCTTTAAACCTGATTCAAAGAACCATCGAGTTTGATCAAAGTTTTTACTGAGCTTCTTATACCAAGGTGTTTCATTAATAGGTTTCTCAAAACTTTCTTCCCAACTGCTTATGAATTTCTCATTTTCAAATCGTTGCCAACGAACAACATCGAAAGCCTCTGTACTATCTGAGGCGTAAACTACACTTTTATTATCTCTGTTAACACCAATTTTATATTCATTTTGAAATAATCCTACAGCTATTAAAAAAGTGCTTTCTTTCATGAAATTCAAAAAGAACTTCTGTGTATTGGTTGTATCTCTTATATTATCTGAATTAGGGAAATTAGATCGAATTAATTCAATCTTTTCATTTACTTCTTCGGTAAAACCGGTAAATGATTCATTAAACACTTTGGATTCATCTGAAAACACCGTTTCAGAATACACAGTTCTGTTATTTTGTATATAAATATAAGTAAGTATTGAAATACCAGATAAGATCAATATAAAAGCAAAGTAATATTTTCTCATAAGTAAACTATTCTGTGTGAGACAGCAATAGATATTTATTAAATAATTGAATAGTGGCTTGTTAATTCAAGTCAAAAATACATATTCTTTTGATGGTTAACAATCCTTTTAAATTTTAATATAACATCCTAAAAGAGTTTTCAAACAATGTCTTTTATGCAAAAATTAAAAAATCAGCAAACCAAAAATGACATGTAATAACCACATGCTTTGATGGATTATTCATGGCGAATATTGGGCAATCCCAATTTGTTGAAGAAATAATAAGATAATGACAATTAATTGTTCGCGCTTTTCTATGAATCAGAAATAAACTACCTCGACGCAAGCATACGAAGTCTTAAATTGAGTTTGCTATGCAAACATTCTGAATTCCGACCCAGAGGGTCGGGGAATTAAACCAGATCTTCTCGTCCGAAAAAGCGGAACGCGAAGGCGGATTAAATTATTTTTGTTTTTCAATTTTTTTATTCTCTTTATCTAATTTTTTTTGTTCCTTTTTTTCCTGTTTCTTTTTATATTTTTCAGTCGATTCTTTTTTGGTTTTCTTTTCTTCTTTTGCTCCTTTTATTTCTCCTTTCTGTTCATCGCTCAGCCCCATCGGAATATTCAATTTAAGAAATATTGTACTATTCTTTGTTCCCGGCCTATCTTTATAGACATTCACAAAACCATAATAATATTTAGCACCAACTGTCCAACCAAGTCCTTTTAACAACCTAAACCCGGCACCCGCTGCTATACCTGCATCAATTCTGTTCATCATATCTGTATTGTTTTTTTTGATAGTCCCTCTATAATCACCATCAATATAATTGTACTCTACCCAAGCCTTTCTCAGCAGACCAAATTGTGGCCCTGCTTCCACGTATATATGATTTTTAAAGAGATATTTAGCCAAGACCGGAATCAAAAAATAGCTTGATCTCTGACTGTAGGTTCCTTCCTCTTCAATATCTTCAAATCCTATTAATTCTAAATCATTGCTCGTTAGGTCGTCATTTCCGAGTGTAGTTTTCACCAAAACACCAGTATCTAAGTACCATTGATTTTTCATTTTAATGTCAAAATAAAAACCAAGATCCCAATTATTTTCGAATTTATTTGACTCTAAACCGGTTATTGTTGAAAAAGTCCATCCACCTTCTAAACCAAACTGTATGTTTCCAGTGTTCAATTTATCACCTAATAATAAGGCAATTAAGACCTGAGAATTAACACTTATGGTAAAAAATAATAATGCTAAAATTAAGAGATTTCTTTTCATAAGGAAGTTCGGTTGGTTAATATAGTTTTAACGAAAATAATCTAAAAAGGTGATATTTAAAAAGAATCGCTATTTTTTATCAAACCATAAAAAGTTATAAAATATAACTAATGAGGTATAATCGAAGGCGTATTGATTAGGAATACCATTGGTAAAAGCAATTTTGAGTCCGTTCTTTTTATTAACTCTGTATGAAAAAGTAAGTCCATATTTTGTATTTGTGTTTATTTTTTCTTGTTCAATACCATTGATATAGGTAACCCCCGAATTAGTTTGTCCTACAGAACCGGAGAGCCATACACCAGGTTTAAATATATAGGTGAGATGAAGTTGGGCACTGAAAAGAGGATTTTGAGTTACCGTACCTCCATTAAAAAAGTCTTGATTTTGTGTAAAGAACCATGATTTTATCTGGCCTTCAAGTACAAATTTATTGACAAAAGTATAGGAGGCCCCAAAACCTATTTTGAAGGTCCATCTGTTTGTGCCCAAATTTATGAGTTTACTGCTATCGTATTGTCCAAGAGGAGGAGATATTCTAATACCGGCACCAAATTTAAATTTATCAGGTTTATGCTTAATAAAATCCTTTAGTTCTAACGGGTCAGATCCAACGATGATCATGGATAATCGTATTATTGGATCACCAAAACCACTTCTTGAAGTGGTTGCGGCAATTCCATTTAAGCGACCGCTGAAATCAGCGAAAGCATAGGGTATAATAGCATCAATTTTTCCCAGCTTGTTGAATAATTTAAAAGTTCTTGCATAGGCAATCACAAGAGTATTTACACTCGATTCCAGATCCTGAACGGGAGATGCAACATCCAATAAAATGTCACCTTCGGAGTAAACATAGCTAGCTACAAAAATATTACCCTTTATTGGAATGTCAGATAATATACGGGGTTCAAAAGCTTGTGCCTTAATTGTAGAATCAAAAGTTTTGAAAGTGAAAAATAATAACATCCCATAAGTTAGTATCCTCTTCATAAGACTATTTTACAGTATAACCTTTTCCTTCTAAACAGGCAGAAAAAGCCCTAATATAATCGTTATGTAATTCCTGACTTTTCGCTGCAGCAGCCTGATCATTAGCCTGTTGTTGCATTTCATCTCCCACCACTTTAGACCTCCTGCCTCTAACACCACCTACCAAAGCCCCGATTGCCGCACCTTTTCCAGCATCTCCGGCTATAGCACCAATAGCTGTACCACCAGCTGCTCCTCTTGCCGCTCCTCCAACAGCTCGTCCATCAGGCGATCTATCCACTGTGGCACCTTGTACTACGGGAGGGTTTAAAGGGTCATATCCCGTTTGATTGATAGCCCATTTGTAACATGCCATTTCATCTGCATCCTGTGTCACTTGAGTTTGATTATTGGCGGGGAACACATAGACTCCCAAACTCTTAGCCATTTCTTGTGCACTTATCTTTTGAGCACTCATACTTATAATCCCAATCAATACAACTAATGATAGTTTATACATATCTTAATATTTATGCTT
>DAOUPU010000137.1 GCA_030625995.1 Flavobacteriaceae bacterium | reverse complement strand
GAATTCACAAATTATTACGATGCACAGGTAGGCATTGACACAATCGAGGTTCTAACGAATCTTGGGTATAAAGTACTCATAACCAGTCATAAAGAAAGTGGTAGGAGTTTTATGTCTAAAGGTGTTTTAGATAAAGCGAAGGAACTAGCTAATTTTAATGTTCGTCATTATAAGAACTTAGTTACAGAAGAAACTCCCTTGATAGGAATAGAACCCTCTGCCATATTGAGTTTTAGGGATGAATATATTCGACTTGCGGACAATAAGAGGGCAGCTTCTGAAATTGCTGAAAACACCTATACAATTGAAGAATTTTTTCAAATGGAAATTAAACTTGGAAATATAACCTCCAATCAATTTACTGCAATTGAAAAGACTATAAAAATTCACGGTCATTGTCAGCAGAAATCCCTTTCTAATATTTCAGCAACTTTTGATATGTTGAATATCCCGGAAAATTTTAATGTCTCTATAATTAATTCAGGATGCTGTGGAATGGCCGGGTCCTTTGGTTATGAAAAAGAACATTATAAGTTGAGTATGCAGATTGGAGAAGATACTCTTTTTCCGAAAATTAGAAATAGTGAGACACAAGTTGTAATCGCAGCTGCAGGAACAAGTTGCAGGCATCAAATACTGGATGGTACCAATCGTGATTCGCACCACCCTATCAGCATATTAAAGCAAGTTTTGAAGTAATTTTTGCACAAGAATAATTTTTAGCTTAATTTTAGACGCTTGAATTTATAAACATTAATTCTAACATAATTAAGCCTGTTTTTTTTTAACAATCTAAGACAATTTATCCAAAAAAATATCACAAATATGAAACTCATAAAATATCTTCTTGCCTTCTTAATTTTCGTAATGGCAACATCATCAATATATTCTCAAGAAGATCAAAATAATACACCAAAACCGTCATTAGATAATGGCACTATTGAAAGTCAATTTGATTATTTATACAGAAAATCATCATCTTATCAGGAATATAAAGTAGTAAAACAAACATTTTATTACAAAATTAAAAAGAATGTTTTAGACTCCCTGAAATTGCTAAAAAAAGAATTAGCGACCACTAAACAAGTAGTTACAGCGCAAAACACTGAGGTTAATGAACTTAAGGGCGCATTAAAAACTACAAACGACAATCTTACCAATGTTACTAAAGAAAAAGATAACATTAAATTGCTTGGAATCTCTTTAACGAAAACTTCTTATAATACCGTTTTATGGTCTATTATTATTGGCCTCGTTCTTTTTCTGCTTTTCTTTATCTATAGATTTAAAAACAGCAATTCTGTAACAAAACAGGCTAATAAATCATTGGCTGAAATTGAGGAAGAATTCTTCGCTTTTAAAACTATTGCTCTTGAGAGAGAACAGAAAGTACGAAGGGAACTACAAGATGAGATCAACAAAGGAGCATCTGGTTCTAAAGGGAAAAAATAAGAATATTTTCGCTCAATTAACTGGTATATATGGCGATGATCGCTTTACTGCCATAATCAGGATATTATTACAATAACCCCAATTAGATAAGGGATTAAACTATAGTATAAATGGATAAGAATAAGATACTTACCATTGCTGGAATCACATTGGTACTACTCGGAATCGCAATGATTTATATCGGAGCATTTTATGCGCCAAAAATAATGTTACCACCAATTATAACCGGCATAGGATTCTTTGTAATAACCTGGGTATTATTCGCCTTAAAAAAGTAAGTTTTTATGGTCTTCAAGGTACAGTAAAGTATTAGGGCCTTCATTAAAAAGTAAATCCAAAATACTTAAATTTGGAATAAAGCCCTGCTTGTAATCAAAAACCTGAATATATTTTTTTAGAGGATACACTTCTTTGGCTTTGGCATTTATCAATCCTCTATAATCATATTTAATTGTTGGCTTCAATTCATAGGTTTGTGATTCTTGTATTGCCCTTTTGTACTCCATACAATCAAATAATACAGAATTAATAGTTAGATTCAAATCCATTAGAAATTTATACTTCATTTCGAAAAGAAATAAAAGATCATCAATATAGAATTCGAAAAAAGGGGATGATCTATAAGAAGTATATAAAGCTCTGCTGTGGAGTTTTTGCCATGGTGCGCTATTGTCAATCCTTACATCTTTTGTCTTCTGTTTCCCATTCGTTTTAATATGAACTATGGGGACAGTTAATAATTGCGTTCCGTTAGGGCCATAAATAAAACACCTGTTCCTGTACGTTTGCTTTTGATAATTATCCTCAATTTCAAAAGTCAAATTTTTAG
This sequence comes from Flavobacteriaceae bacterium, assembly GCA_030625995.1. Lineage (GTDB taxonomy): Bacteria > Bacteroidota > Bacteroidia > Flavobacteriales > Flavobacteriaceae > Lutimonas. Next base: position 4,531 of record DAOUPU010000137.1, on the reverse strand, counting down.
CATTAACAATGCCAACATACTGAATTATAGGTCCGAAATATGCAGGATGTATTAACATCTTTTAAAACATTAGGCTTCCTTTTTGCGCTTTTTATATATACTATATCCATATAGAAGCGCTATAAGTCCCAGAAAATAATAGAAATAAGATACAGGTTTGCCACTTCCTCCTACTGTTGTGAATAATCTTTCCCATCTAACCTTGCCCAGACCTTTTCCATTTGTATTCCAGCTAAACCAGATAAACACGGGTTTCCCAACCACATGATCAAAAGGTACATATCCCCAAAAACGAGAATCTTCAGAGTTATGTCGATTATCCCCCATCATCCAGTAATAATCTTGCTTAAAGGTATAACTATCTGCAGGTTCACCATTTACGAATATTTTACCCCCTTGTATTTGCAGATCATTTTTTTCATATTCCCTGATTATTTGTTTATAAAACGGGAGTGATGTTTTATTTAGGGCAACCGTTTTTCCTTTTTCAGGAATATAAATAGGTCCATAGTTATCTCTGTTCCAGTTAGGGTGATATTTTTCGCCAAAAAGATTATTGACCGATTTATCAATAAACAGATCTACCGAAACAACACTTTTATCCTTCAATAATCTCAATTTAGTCTCCTCTGTTAAATTTGTTTTTATTGCATTTGCTGATGCCGAAATTTTAAGTTTTCTCGCCTCGTCCTGGGCAATTCCACCAACAACATAAACATCTAAAGAATCTCTATAGTACTCTCTTAGATAGGATCTTCTTTGGGATTCTAAGGTTGCCAGATGGCTGATAATCCTTGGATCATCCCAAATATCAATTTTGAATTTATAAATAGGCTGGTACTCTTCCAGGTCATATTTTACTAAAAACTTCCTATCAATGGCCGTCTTGGTTCTGATGACATTATTAAATTGTAGTTTCGCTCTATCAGGCAATATATTCTTCTGCCCATTTATATATACAAAGCCATCTCTGAGTTCCAAAGAATCTCCCGGCACCCCAACACAACGCTTCACATAATTCGATTTTTTATCTACAGGTTTTCGAATTTTCCGGTTGGTCCTCTTAAAAAACTGCTCAACCGTGTCTGCCGGCCAGCTAAATACAACAATATCGTTTCGTTTTATATCTTGAAATCCGGGTATTCTTAAATAGGGTAATTGTGGTTTGTTCAAATAAGAACGAAATTTTTTAGTAAGCTTTATTCCTGTAAATGGAATAGGAATTGCTGGCAAGGTATCATGAACCATTGGTGCAGCAACTGTAGTCATAGGTACCCTGGCACCATAATGAAACTTACTGACAAACAAAAAGTCACCAATCAATAATGACTTTTCCAATGAGGAAGTCGGTATGGTATATGGTTGCATAAAATAAGTATGGACAAGGGTTGCAGCTATTATTGCAAATGCAATAGAGCTCACCCACTCCCCGGTAGCTGTTCTGGGTTTTAAACTTCTATCTTCGATATATGTTACGTCTGCCATATAATTAACAACATATATATAGAGTCCCAGTGATGCAATGACCAGAAGGCTATCTTTAGTCGAATTTTTTCCAAAACTCCTAATTGTTTCAACCCATACTATTGGAAACATCAGCAAATTAATTATTGGCACAAAAAGTAGTATCACCCACCACTTTGGTCGGTTAATTATTTGCATAAGAACGATAGCATTGTACACCGGAACAATTGCTTCCCATGCTTTTCTACCTGCTTTAACATATAGCTTCCATGTTCCTAGAAAATGAATAATTTGAATTGCTATAAAAAAAAGGAACCACTGATTCAAAGTCATAATTATATTTTTTAATATTTTATTCTATTATTAATTAGTAATTAAAATATACACTTCGTTACTAAATTATTCTTTATTTAACTAAATATTTCATTTTAAACACTCATTCCTCCTGATCATTATCTTGGAAATTGGGAAAATTAGATATCCTAAATACTAAGAACATCTTTCATTGAAAATATTCCTTCCTTACCTAAAAGCCATTCAGCAGCAACTACTGCTCCAAGAGCAAATCCTCCCCTATTAAAAGCGGTATGTTTTATCTCGATTGCATCAACCGCAGAAGTATATTCAACAGTATGTGTTCCAGGTACTTCCCCTTCTCTTTTTACTCTAATAAACAAATCACTCTTCATTTCATTCTCCAGGTTCCACTTTGTTTTATCTGTATTTTCAATGATGGATTCGGCCAAGGTAATTGCTGTTCCACTCGGAGCATCTAACTTATGAATGTGATGAATTTCTTCCATTTCTACATTATACCCGCTAATATTTTTCATGATTTTTGACAAATATATATTTAAATTGAAAAACAAATTAACCCCAACGCTAAAATTAGATGCATAAATAAAAGCGCCCTTTTTAAGCTTGCAAAAATCAACGATTTCATCGTATCCAGACAACCATCCGGTCGTTCCAGAAACAACGGGAATACCATTTTCAATGCAGTTATATATATTTTGAAATGCTGCGGACGGATCACTGAAATCGATAGCAAGGTCTACACTTGAAAAATCATATTCTTCATGATCAATATCTACCTTTAAGACAATTTGATGCCCTCTTTCTAAAGCAACTCGCTCAATTGCCTTTCCCATTTTCCCATACCCTAATAATGCTATATTCATCTTGATTCTATTTATTTTATCCTAAAAATCATATTTTATATTTACTCCCGCAACGTACTGATTATTAATGGGGTCAATGTAAAAGGAGGGACTAAATGAGAGGTTGGTATTAAATGCTTTATCATCCAGATGTGCATCTACGTTGGCCTCAATAATGTTCAATGCATATAGGCCTAAGGTAAGAAATAACGACAGATCCTTATTTTTTTTATATATCTCTTGTGCCCTAACTAATGACTCTGTACTTAAATTAGGATTATCACCTGTACCGTCAAAATCATCGGGTCTACCCGATAGCCTAAGTTTATACGCCTCTTGATAAGTATCCAGTAATTCGTCATTTTTACGGTAGAAATAAACTCCTGTACCGATTGCAGCCCAAACAATTGGTATTTTCCAATACTTTTTATTGTATGCCTGTCCTAATCCAGGTAACACGGCTGAATAAAAGGCAGCTCTCGCAGGAGAAAGTGGGTCAATCTCATCATCATTAAAAATAGTGTCTTTCGATATTATCTTTACATCACCCTCAATATTTTCTTGTCCAAAAGAAAAATTTAAACAAAAAATAAAAATAAAAATGGTATAGATAATGCGTTCATACATCTACTCCAATAATTTTTTAATCCGAATAAAGTCTTCTTCGGAATGGAATGGAATTACAATTTTTCCCCTATTCTTACCGGACACTTTAATTTCGATCTTGTGACCAAAATAAGAACTGATCTCTTTTAGTCCATCTTTTGCAAATTTTGGAAGCTCTTTAGATTTTACATCTAAATTATTCATTGATTTCCCGTCTCGAAGTTTTTTAACCAATTGTTCTGTTTGTCGAACAGACAATTTATCCTTTAATATCTTTTGATATATCTCTATTTGAGTCTCTAAACTAGGAACATTAATTAAAGCTCTTCCGTGTCCCATTGTGAGGAACCCATCTCTTATTCCGGTTTGAATAATTGGATCCAGTTTCAATAATCTAAGGAAATTTGTAACGGTTGATCGATTCTTACCGACACGAATACTTAACTCCTCCTGGGTTAATTTAATTACCTCGATTAACTGTTGAAATGAAAGTGCGACCTCAATTGGATCCAGATCCTTTCGCTGAATATTTTCAACCAACGCCATCTCCAACATTTCTTTATCGTTGGCAATCCGAATATATGCAGGAATTGTTTTTAAACCAATGGACCTCGATGCCCTAAACCTACGTTCGCCAGACACCAACTGGAATTGATTACCCTCTAATTTCCTAACCGTAATTGGTTGTATTACACCAAGTTCTCTAATTGAACTTGCTAACTCCCTTAAAGATTCTTCATTGAAATTAGTTCGTGGCTGGAATGGATTTTCAACGATAGCATCTAGATCAATTTCTATTATACTACCAATTAACTTATCCGCATTCTTATCTTTTGCGGTAATTATATCTTCACTGGTATCCTTTAATAAAGCAGACAATCCTCTACCTAATACTTGCTTTTTTGTTGCTTTAGCCATTCGTATTCTTTTTTATAATTTCATTTGCCAGGTTAAGGTAATTTACCGCCCCCTTGCTAGTTGCGTCATATGCAATAATACTTTCTCCATAGCTCGGGGCTTCCCCTAACCTTGTATTTCGTTGTATGATTGTTTTAAACACCATGTTTTGAAAATGCTTTTTAACCTCAGCTACTACTTGATTTGAAAGTCGCAATCTCGAATCAAACATGGTTAATAGTAATCCTTCAATATCCAAATCTGGGTTATGAATTTTTTGAATACTTTTTATTGTGTTCAATAATTTACCTAAACCCTCTAAGGCATAATATTCACATTGAATTGGTATCACTACAGAATCCGCACAAGTAAGGGCGTTAAGTGTAATAAGTCCCAGTGAAGGT
>DAOUPU010000011.1 GCA_030625995.1 Flavobacteriaceae bacterium | reverse complement strand
TACTATAATGGAATTGATGGAAGCCGTTGATACATGGATCGAATTACCAAAAAGAGATGTTGATAAAGATTTCTTAATGCCTGTTGAAGATGTGTTCTCTATTACTGGTCGTGGTACTGTTGCAACCGGAAGAATTGAGACAGGTGTTGCAAATACAGGTGACTCTGTTGAGATAATCGGAATGGGTGCAGAAAAATTAACTTCTACTGTAACGGGTGTTGAAATGTTCCGTAAAATTTTAGATAGAGGTGAAGCCGGTGATAATGTAGGTATCTTATTAAGAGGTATTGATAAGGATGAGATCAAAAGAGGAATGGTAATTTGTAAGCCTGGATCAATCAAACCACATGCTAAATTTAAAGCAGAGGTTTATGTTTTGAAAAAAGAAGAAGGTGGTCGTCATACACCATTCCATAAAAATTATCGTCCTCAATTTTATGTAAGAACAACGGATGTAACAGGTACTATTAACTTGCCTGATGGTATAGAAATGGTAATGCCTGGAGATAACTTAACTGTAACTGTTGATTTATTGCAGCCAATTGCACTGAACTTAGGTTTACGTTTTGCTATCCGTGAAGGTGGTAGAACTGTTGGTGCGGGTCAAGTTACTGAAATTTTAGACTGATTATAAAGTCAAAAATTGAAATAGATTTTTAATTATTAGGTGCCTCTTTCAAGAGGCACCTAGTATGCTTTTAAATGAAAGCTATTTTTTAAAATTAAAGGTCGGTAAATTTTTTAGGGTTTATTCAAATAATTACGTATAGATTCTGAATACGGGTGTAGCTCAGTTGGTAGAGCACTGGTCTCCAAAACCAGGTGTCGGGAGTTCGAGCCTCTCCACCCGTGCGTAAAACAAGAAAATATGGGTGTAGTAAATTATATTAAAGATTCATTTAAAGAACTGCAAAACGAAGTTACTTGGATGCCTAGACAGGAAGCGCAAAAAACTACAGTTGTTGTTGCTGTATTTACTATCATTTTTGCAATTGCAGTGTTTTTGGTGGATAAGTTTTTCCAGACAGGTTTAGAAAAATATTTTAATATTTTTAATTAGTAAAAAAAATGGCTGAGTCTTCTTCAATGAAATGGTACGCTGTCAGAGCAATAGGCGGACAAGAAAATAAGGTAAAAACTTATATCGAAAATGAAATATCTCGATTGGGTTTAAACGATTTTGTTAGTCAAGTTCTAGTTCCAACCGAAAAGGTTATCCAAATTCGAAATGGGAAAAAGTACCATAAAGAAAAGGTTTATTTTCCTGGATACATTATGATAGAGGCAAACATAACCGGTGAGGTTCCACACATTATTAAGGCCGTTACCGGTGTGATCGGTTTTTTGGGTGAAACAAAAGGAGGGGAGCCGATTCCATTAAGAAAGGCAGAAGTTAATAGAATGTTAGGTACGGTTGATGAGTTGGCTGTTCAAAACGAAAATGTAGCAATACCCTTTATTCCTGGAGAAACAGTAAAAGTTATTGATGGACCATTTAATGGATTTGATGGGACTATAGAAAAAATTAACGAAGAAAAGAGAAAACTTGAAGTTATGGTCAAGATCTTTGGAAGAAAAACTCCATTAGAGCTAAACTATATGCAAGTTGAAAAAATTTCATAAATGTTACAACATTATGTTAATGCATTAGCTTCCAATTAATGTATTTTCTTAATTAAAGTTATAAAAATGGCAAAAGAAATTAGTAAGGTTGTAAAATTACAAGTACGTGGAGGAGCAGCGAATCCTTCACCACCTGTTGGGCCTGCATTGGGTGCTGCCGGAGTTAACATTATGGAGTTCTGTAAGCAATTTAATGCTAGAACTCAAGATAAACCAGGAAAAATATTACCTGTAGTTATCAATGTTTATAAAGACAAATCATTTGATTTTGTTGTTAAAACACCTCCAGCGGCCGTTCAATTATTAGAAGCAGCCAAAATTAAAAAAGGATCAGGAGAGCCTAATCGTAATAGAGTAGCTACAGTAACCTGGGATCAAGTCAAAGCAATTGCGGAAGATAAAATGCAAGATTTAAATGCATTTCAAGTTGAATCTGCTATGTTGATGGTAGCAGGAACTGCAAGGTCTATGGGTATTAAGGTTAAAGGAAAAGCTCCTGTAAAAACAGCATAAGAAGATGGCAAAACTGACGAAGAAACAAAAGGAAGCGCATTCAAAAGTTGATGCAAATATTGCATATAATTTAGAAGATGCTTCTTCTTTAGTAAAGAAAATCACCAATGTAAAGTTTGATGCAAGTATAGATCTTGCCATACGTTTAGGTGTTGATCCTCGTAAGGCTAACCAAATGGTTAGAGGCGTAGTTACCTTACCTCATGGTACGGGTAAAGAGGTTAGAGTGTTAGCTCTTGTTACACCAGACAAAGAAGCCGAAGTGAAAGAAGCTGGGGCGGATTATGTTGGATTAGATGAGTACCTTCAAAAAATTAAAGGAGGATGGACGGATATTGATGTTATAGTTACAATGCCTAGTGTTATGGGTAAATTAGGACCGCTTGGTAGAATATTAGGACCACGAGGATTAATGCCTAACCCAAAAACAGGAACTGTTACTATGGATGTTGCTAAAGCCGTAAAAGATGTTAAAGGGGGAAAAATTGACTTTAAAGTTGATAAAACTGGAATTGTTCATGCTGCAATTGGTAAAGCATCATTTGATGCTGATAAAATAGCTGAAAACGCAAATGAATTGATTCAAACCCTATTGAAGTTAAAGCCAGCTACTGTTAAAGGAACTTATGTAAAAAGTATTTTCTTATCCAGTACGATGAGTCCTAGCGTTGAAATTGATACTAAATCAGTTAGTTAATTAAGGTTAAAATATTTGAATTATGACAAGAGAAGAAAAATCACAAGTAATAGAAACTTTAACAAACAAATTAGCTGAAAATAGGATTATCTATTTAACAGATATTTCAGGACTGAATGCTTTAGAAACATCAAATTTACGTAGAGCATGTTTTAAGGCCAACATTAATTTGGCGGTTGTAAAAAACACCTTGCTTGAAAAAGCAATGGAGAAATCGGATAAAGATTTTGGAGAATTACCTAGTACATTAAAAGGAAATACTTCGATCATGGTTTCTGAAACTGGAAATGCTCCGGCGAAAGTAATTAAAGAATTCCGAAAAGGTTCTGATAGACCGTTGTTAAAAGGAGCTTATATTGAGGCGGCAATTTATGTTGGTGATGACCAATTGAATACGCTTGTTAATATAAAATCTAAAGAAGAATTGATTGGAGATATTATTACAATTTTACAATCACCTGCAAAGAATGTTATTTCAGCATTACAATCGGGCGGTAATAAATTGTCTGGCATATTGAAAACATTATCAGAAAAATAATAAACACACAAATAAACTATTATAATTAAAATTTAAACACTAGAAAAATGGCAGAGTTAAAAGATTTCGCAGAACAACTAGTTAACTTATCAGTGAAGGAAGTTAATGAATTGGCAAATATTTTAAAAGAAGAATATGGTATAGAACCAGCAGCAGCTGCAGTAGCAGTAGCTGGACCAGCAGCTGGCGGTGAAGAAGCAGCCGAAGAGCAAACAGAGTTTGACGTAATTCTTACTGCAGCTGGAGGTTCAAAATTGGCTGTAGTTAAATTGGTTAAAGAATTAACTGGTTTAGGATTAAAAGAAGCGAAAGGTATCGTTGATAGTGCACCAGCACCTATCAAAGAAGGAGTTTCTAAAGATGAGGCTGAAGGTCTTAAAAAATCTTTAGAGGAAGCTGGTGCGGAAGTTGAGCTAAAATAATTGCTTTTCATCTAAATTATTAAGGTTTAGGTCTTTGAGGTGTAATCCCTGAGGCCTAAACCATTTTGCATATATATTCGTTCTTATAATTTAATTTAAATTTTTCTCCATTGGCAACGATACAAAATAACCAAAGAATAAACTTTGCATCAGCTAAATTGATAAGTGATTATCCTGACTTTTTGGATATTCAAATAAAATCATTCCAAGATTTTTTTCAACTGGAAACCAAATCTGATGAAAGAAGTGATGAAGGTCTTTTTAAAACTTTCATGGAAAATTTTCCAATTACAGATACTCGAAATAATTTTGTTTTAGAGTTTTTAGATTACTTTGTTGACCCACCTAGATATTCTATTCAAGAATGTATCGAAAGAGGATTAACATATAGTGTTCCTTTAAAAGCTCGTTTGAGATTATATTGTACTGACCCGGAACATGAGGATTTTGAAACTATCGTACAAGATGTTTATCTGGGGGTTATTCCTTATATGACTCACAGCGGTACTTTCGTTATTAATGGTGCAGAACGTGTAGTGGTATCTCAATTACACCGATCTCCTGGCGTTTTCTTCGGGCAATCCTTCCATGCAAATGGAACAAAATTATATTCAGCAAGAGTAATTCCATTTAAAGGATCTTGGATTGAATTTGCTACCGATATTAATCAAGTGATGTTTGCTTATATCGATAGAAAGAAAAAATTACCTGTAACTACACTCTTTAGAGCAATTGGTTTTGAAAGAGATAAAGATATTCTTGAGATATTTGATCTTGCAGAGGAGATTAAGGTTTCAAAAAGCGGACTAAAAAAGGTATTAAACAGGAAACTGGCAGCCAGAGTTTTAAAAACCTGGTTCGAGGATTTTGTTGATGAAGACACAGGTGAAGTTGTATCTATTGAACGTAATGAGATTGTTTTGGATAGAGATACGGTTCTTGAAAAGGAACATATCGAAGAAATTATAGAATCCGGCTCAAAAACAATTTTGTTGCATAAATTGGATAATGAATCCGGTGATTATGCCATTATTCATAACACCTTGCAAAAGGATCCGACAAATTCTGAAAAGGAAGCCGTTGAGCATATTTACCGTCAGTTACGTAATGCAGAACCGCCTGATTATGAAACAGCTAAAGGTATTATAAATAAATTGTTCTTTTCTGAACAACGTTACAATCTTGGAGAAGTAGGACGTTACAGAATGAATAAAAAATTAGAATTAGATGTTGATATTGATCAGAGAGTATTAACCAAAGAAGATATTATCACTATAGTTAAGAATTTAATAAACTTAGTGAACTCAAAAGCCGAAGTTGATGATATTGACCACTTATCAAACCGTCGTGTAAGAACTGTTGGAGAGCAGCTTGCAAGCCAGTTTGGTGTTGGTTTATCAAGAATGGCTCGTACAATCAGAGAGAGAATGAATGTTCGTGATAACGAAGTGTTTACTCCAATAGATTTGATTAATGCAAAGACCTTATCGTCTGTTATTAATTCATTTTTTGGTACAAATCAGTTATCTCAGTTTATGGATCAAACCAATCCATTGGCTGAAATCACTCATAAACGTAGGTTATCTGCCCTAGGCCCAGGTGGTCTGTCAAGAGAAAGAGCTGGTTTTGAGGTTCGGGATGTTCACTTTACACATTATGGAAGATTGTGTCCTATTGAAACTCCTGAGGGACCTAATATTGGTTTGATTTCATCTTTAGCAGTTTATGCAAAAGTAAATAATCTAGGATTTATTGAAACACCGTATAGAGAGGTTAAGGAAAGCATAGTTGATATAGCTGAAGCACCCGTTTATTTGAGTGCAGAAGAGGAAGAGGGAATGAAAATAGCACAATCTAATCTTGATCTGAATAACGAAGGCAAGATTGTGTTAGAAAAAGTTGTTGCCAGAGAAGATGGCGATTTTCCACTGGTTTCTTCTGAAGAAATAAACTATATGGATGTATCACCAAACCAAATTTCTTCCATATCAGCATCATTAATTCCTTTCTTAGAACACGATGATGCGAATCGAGCACTGATGGGATCAAATATGATGCGTCAGGCAGTACCACTTATGAGGCCAGAATCGCCTATTGTTGGTACCGGATTGGAACGTAGAGTTGCAAAGGATTCTAGAATTTTGATAAATGCTGAAGGTGATGGAGTTGTAACATATGTTGATTCTGATCGTATTGAAATAAGATATAACAGGTCGGATAATGAGAGAATAGTAAGTTTTGATAGTGATGATAGAACCTATAACCTGATTAAATTTAGAAAGACTAATCAGGGGACTTCAATTAACCTACATCCAATTGTTAAAAAAGGAGATAAAGTTTCTAAAGGTCAGGTATTATGTGAAGGATATGCAACTGAAAAAGGTGAATTGGCACTTGGTAGAAATATGAAAGTGGCCTTCATGCCGTGGAAAGGATATAATTTTGAGGATGCAATTGTAATTTCTGAAAAAGTTGTTAAAGAAGATATTTTCACTTCGATCCATATTGATGAATATTCTTTAGACGTAAGAGACACAAAATTAGGTGCAGAGGAATTAACTGCTGACATTCCTAATGTAAGTGAAGAAGCTACTAAGGACCTTGATGAAAATGGTATGATTAGAATAGGAGCCGAAATTAAGCCCGGTGATATTTTAATTGGGAAAATTACTCCTAAGGGAGAATCAGATCCTACACCGGAAGAAAAATTATTAAGAGCAATTTTTGGAGATAATGCGGGTGATGTGAAAGATGCTTCATTAAAGGCTTCACCTTCTTTACGTGGGGTTGTAATAGGTAAAAAATTATTTCAACGTGCAATAAAAGATAAGGCTAAGAGAGTTAAGGATAAGGAGGATGTGAATAATCTTGAAACGGAATTTTCCATAGAATTTGACAAACTTAGAAATATTCTGATAGATAAACTTTTTAGTCTGATAAATGGTAAAACCTCCCAGGGTGTTCAAAATGATCTTGGAGAAGAAATTTTACCAAAAGGTAAAAAGTTTACTTTGAAAATGTTGAATTCAGTAGCAGATTTTGAACACTTAACTAAGGGTATTTGGACTACAGACAAATCATTAAATAACCTGGTTAATAGATTGGTTCACAACTATAAAATAAAGGTTAGTGATTTACAGGGATCCCTGCGTCGTAAGAAATTTGCAGTTACGGTAGGAGATGAATTGCCTAAAGGTATTATAGAACTTGCTAAAATTTATGTTGCTAAAAAACGTAAATTAAAAGTAGGAGATAAAATGGCCGGTAGACACGGAAATAAAGGTATCATTGCTAGAATTGTACGTCAGGAAGACATGCCGTTTTTAGAAGACGGAACACCTGTTGATATAGTACTGAATCCGTTAGGGGTGCCATCACGTATGAACATTGGTCAAATTTATGAGACTGTTCTTGGTTGGGCTGGTCAAAAATTAGGTCAAAAATATGCGACTCCAATTTTTGATGGTGCCAATATTGATCAGATTACTGAATTAACTAAGGAAGCAGGAATTCCTGAATTTGGACATACATACTTGTATGATGGAGGAACAGGAGAGCGTTTTGATCAACCTGCAACCGTAGGGGTAATTTATATGATCAAATTAGGGCATATGATTGAAGATAAAATGCATGCCCGTTCTATTGGACCTTATTCTTTAATTACGCAGCAACCACTTGGAGGTAAAGCACAGTTTGGAGGTCAGCGATTTGGTGAAATGGAAGTTTGGGCACTTGAGGCCTACGGGGCTTCATCTACTTTAAGAGAGATCTTAACTGTAAAATCAGATGATGTTATGGGTAGAGCAAAAACTTATGAATCAATAGTGAAGGGTGAAAGAATGCCCGAACCTGGATTACCTGAATCATTTAACGTGTTGATGCACGAATTGAAAGGATTAGGTTTAGATCTGAGGTTAGAAGAATAACAAACAACTTTTTTAAGCAAGGAATTTTATTTAAAATTCCTTGCTAATAATATAATTTTTACAATTTAATTCTATTCCATTATTATGGCAAGACAAAGAGAAAAATACACTGTAAAAAAATTTAATAAAATTACAATTGGTTTAGCTTCTCCTGAAACAATTCTTGAAAAATCAAGAGGAGAGGTTCTCAAACCAGAAACCATAAATTATCGTACCCATAAACCGGAAAGAGACGGTTTATTTTGTGAAAGAATTTTCGGGCCTATAAAAGATTATGAGTGTGCTTGTGGAAAGTACAAACGAATCAGATATAAAGGTATTATCTGTGATCGTTGTGGTGTTGAAGTTACAGAAAAGAAGGTGCGTAGGGACAGAGTTGGTCATATCAACCTGGTAGTTCCAGTTGCCCATATTTGGTATTTTAGATCGTTGCCTAATAAAATGGGTTATCTTCTGGGGTTACCATCAAAAAAGTTGGATATGATTATTTACTACGAAAGATATGTAGTAATTCAACCTGGTATTGCCAATAATGCAGAAGGAGAACCTGTACAAAAAATGGACTTCCTTACAGAGGAGGAGTATTTGAATATTCTTGAATCAATACCTCAAGAAAATATTTATTTGGACGATTCTGATCCTGATAAGTTTATAGCTAAAATGGGTGCGGAATGTTTAATTGAGCTCTTATCTAGAATAGATTTAGATGAATTATCTTATGAATTAAGACATAAGGCAAATACTGAGACATCAAAACAACGTAAAATGGAGGCTTTAAAACGTTTGAACGTTGTTGAAGCTTTTAGAGATGCAAATACTCGTAAGGAGAATAAACCGGAATGGATGATCATGAAAGTTGTACCGGTTATCCCACCAGAGCTTAGACCTTTGGTGCCATTGGATGGAGGAAGGTTTGCAACATCAGATCTGAATGATCTATATCGCCGTGTGATCATACGAAACAATCGTTTAAAACGATTAGTGGAAATAAAAGCACCTGAAGTTATTTTACGTAATGAAAAGCGTATGTTGCAGGAGTCTGTAGATTCTCTGTTTGATAATACACGTAAATCTTCAGCAGTAAAAACTGAATCTAACCGTCCTTTAAAATCATTATCAGATTCCTTAAAAGGAAAGCAAGGCCGTTTCCGTCAAAACTTATTAGGTAAACGTGTTGATTATTCAGCCCGTTCGGTAATTGTTGTTGGACCAACACTAAAATTATCAGAATGTGGATTACCAAAAGATATGGCAGCAGAATTGTACAAGCCTTTTATTATCAGAAAATTGATTGAGAGAGGTATTGTAAAAACTGTAAAGTCAGCCAGGAAAATTATTGATAAGAGGGAGCCTGTTGTTTGGGATATTTTAGAAAATGTTTTGAAAGGACATCCCGTTCTTTTAAATCGTGCTCCTACCTTACACCGTTTAGGTATTCAGGCATTTCAACCTAAATTAATTGAGGGTAAAGCGATACAATTACATCCTTTGGTATGTACAGCATTTAATGCGGATTTCGATGGAGATCAAATGGCAGTTCACTTACCATTAGGTCCAGAGGCTATATTAGAGGCACAGTTATTAATGCTTGCTTCTCATAATATTTTGAATCCTGCAAATGGTTCTCCTATTACCGTACCTTCTCAGGACATGGTTCTTGGATTATACTATATGACGAAAAAAAGAAAATCTACTTCTAAGTATAAAGTAAAGGGAGAAGGCATTACTTTCTATTCGCCTGAAGAAGTTAATATCGCATTTAATGAAAATAAGGTAGAACTTAATGCTAGCATCAAAGTTAGAACTAAGGACATAAACGAGGAGGGAGAGTTAGTTTCTAAAATTATAGAAACAACGGTTGGTAGAGTTTTATTTAATGAAGTTGTGCCAGAAAAAGCCGGTTATATTAATGAGGTTCTAACAAAGAGATCATTACGGGATATTATCGGTAATATCTTAAAAGTAACAGATGTACCTACAACCGGTAAATTTTTGGATGACATCAAGAACATGGGATATAAATTTGCATTCCAGGGAGGATTATCCTTTAGTTTAGGAGATATTATTATACCTGAAGAAAAACACACCATGATTGATGAGGCCAATAAACAGGTTGATTCGATAATGGCTAGTTATAATATGGGTATGTTAACTAATAAGGAGAGATATAACCAGGTTATTGATATTTGGGGATCTACAAATAATAGATTAACAGAGCTTTCAATGAAACGTCTGCGAGAAGACCAACAAGGGTTTAACTCGGTATATATGATGTTGGATTCTGGCGCTAGGGGATCTAAAGAACAAATTCGTCAGTTAACCGGTATGCGTGGATTGATGGCTAAACCTAAAAAATCTACTGCCGGGGGAGGAGAAATAATTGAAAATCCAATTCTTTCAAATTTTAAGGAAGGATTATCAATTCTTGAATATTTTATATCAACACACGGTGCTCGTAAAGGTTTAGCGGATACAGCTTTAAAAACTGCCGATGCGGGGTATTTGACTCGTCGTTTGGTAGATGTTTCTCAAGATGTAATTGTTAATGAATTTGATTGTGGAACCTTAAGAGGATTGGAAGTTAAACCACTTAAGAACAACGATGAAATCGTTGAAACTTTAGGGGAAAGAATATTAGGTCGTGTTTCTTTACATGATATATATAATTCTAATACGGATGAATTAATAGTTGAATCGGGTGAATATATTACCGAAGATGTTGTTAAAAAAATTGAGGAAACAACCATAGATACTGTAGAAGTTCGTTCTGCATTAACCTGTGAGTCAAAAAGAGGAATTTGTGCCAAGTGTTATGGGTATAGTTTATCTACTAACAAAATGGTTCAAATTGGAGAATCTGTTGGAGTAATTGCAGCCCAATCAATTGGTGAGCCAGGAACACAGTTAACATTGCGTACATTCCACGTTGGAGGTATTGCAGGTAACATTTCTGAAGAGAATAAGTTAGTGAGTAAGTTTAGTGGCACTATTAATATTGATGACTTAAAAACTGTTGAAGGAGTTGATACAGAGGGTAATACGATGAATATTGTAATTTCCCGTACTTCTGAGATCAAAGTTATAGATAAGAAATCAGGTATTGTTTTGAGTACCAATAATATTCCTTATGGTTCACATATCTTTGTTAAAAATGGTGGACTTATTAAGGAAGGCGGGATAATTTGTCAATGGGATCCGTATAATGGTGTTATTGTTTCCGAGTTTGGAGGTAAAGCCGTATTTGAGGATATATTGGAAGGTATTACTTTTCAAGTTGAAATGGATGAACAGACCGGATTTAAGGAAAAAGTAATTTCAGATTCTAAGAAGAAGAAAGTTATTCCAACTTTACACATTCAAAATAGCAAAGGAGAAACATTGCGATCCTACAGTTTACCGGTGGGTGCACATTTATTGATTGAAGAAAATCAAAAAGTAAAAAAAGGGGAAACATTAGTTAAAATACCTCGTAAATCTGGTAAAGCTGGAGATATTACAGGTGGATTACCTCGTGTAACGGAACTTTTCGAGGCACGTAATCCTTCAAATCCTGCCGTTGTTTCTGAAATTGATGGTGTGGTTACTTTTGGTAAGATCAAACGTGGTAATCGTGAAATAATAGTTGAATCTAAATTAGGTGATATTAAAAAATATCTGGTAAAACTATCTAACCAAATCCTGGTTCAAGAAAACGATTTTGTGAAGGCAGGTATGTCATTATCCGATGGGGCAACTACACCTTCAGATATATTAAACATTCAGGGACCAGCTAAGGTTCAAGAGTATTTAGTAAACGAAATTCAAGAGGTCTATCGACTTCAAGGAGTAAAAATTAATGATAAGCACTTTGAGGTTGTTGTTCGTCAAATGATGCGTAAGGTAAAAATTATCGATTCTGGAGATACGATTTTCTTGGAAAATCAACTGATTCATAAAAATGACTTTATGGAAGTAAATGATAATATTTATGGATTAAAAGTTATTGAAGATGCTGGAGATTCTGAAACATTTAAAGCAGGGCAAATTGTAACCGCTCGTCAATTACGTGATGAAAATTCTATTTTAAAAAGGAATGATAAGAACTTAGTTGATGCGAGAGATGCTGTTCCAGCAACAGCAGAACCAATTTTACAAGGTATTACAAGGGCATCTTTACAAACAAAATCATTTATTTCTGCAGCTTCATTCCAGGAAACTACTAAGGTTTTAAACGAAGCAGCAGTGAGCGGAAAAGAGGATTATTTAGAAGGCTTGAAAGAAAATGTTATTGTTGGAAAGAGAATACCGGCAGGAACGGGAATGAGAATGTACGATAACATTATTGTAGGCCTTAAAGAAGAGATAGAAAATTAATATTTTAAGGCGCGAGATTCGCGCCTTTTTTCATTATACTAAATATTATTATTATGGCAAAAGATGAAAATAAAAACCAATTAAACATTGAGATAGATGAAAAAGTAGCTGAAGGAATGTATGCAAATCTGGCTATAATTAATCATTCAGTTTCAGAATTTGTTGTCGATTTTGTAAACGTCATGCCTGGTACGCCCAAGGCTAAAGTTAAGTCGAGAATAATATTAACACCGCAGCATGCCAAAAGATTTATGAAAGCTTTAGCAGAGAATATAAAGAGATTTGAAAATGGTCACGGGGAAATTAAGGATTATGAACAGCCTCCAATTCCAATGAATTTTGGACCAACCGGACAAGCTTAATTTA
The DNA here is from genome assembly GCA_030625995.1 of Flavobacteriaceae bacterium. Lineage (GTDB taxonomy): Bacteria > Bacteroidota > Bacteroidia > Flavobacteriales > Flavobacteriaceae > Lutimonas. Next base: position 13,552 of record DAOUPU010000011.1, on the reverse strand, counting down.
CATAGACCGAACATTTTGTTCGGTTTTTTTTATTTTAGTACTATAATATGAGTATGATTGAGCCTTCTCATCTCCAATTATTGGAAGAGGGTTTCATACGATAATGGAAAAAAATAAATTAAACACATGGAATTTCCGAAGCAATTACAAAATAAGATCAATGAACGTAAAGAAAATTATACTTTTCGGGAATTGCATGGAGAAAATAACCGTATAGATTTCTCCTCTAATGATTATCTGGGGTTTTCTAAGAATAAGACTATTTCCAGCAAGGTCGCAAGAGCATTAAAAGATCAAAGGATTATTAACGGAAGTTCTGGTTCAAGGTTAATATCTGGAAATAATTCGTTGTTCGAAGAATTAGAATTGATGTTTTCTGATTTTTTTTCTGCTGAGGCTGCCTTAATTTTTAACTCTGGTTTCGATGCAAATATGGGTTTATTTTCAAGTATACTGCAGCGAGGAGATATTGTATTATACGATGAATTATGCCATGCTTCCATTCGAGATGGAATAAGACTGTCAAATGCCCAATGTTTTAAATTTAAGCATAATAATCTGCACGATCTTGGAAAGAAGCTTAAAAATCCGAAACTTTCCACAGGGAACATTTATGTTGTTGTAGAATCTATTTACTCTATGGATGGGGACCAATCTCCATTAAAAGATATATCTGATTATTGCCGGGAAAATAATATTTATTTTATTGTAGATGAAGCTCATGCCACTGGTATTTATGGTAAGAGAGGAAATGGATTGGTAGTAGAATTAGGCTTAGAGAAACATGTTTTTGCAAGAGTGTACACCTTTGGTAAAGCCATTGGATGTCAAGGTGCTATTGTCGTAGGGTCTCAGGAGCTAAGATCTTTTTTGATTAACTATGCTCGGTCATTTATATACACAACTGCAATGCCGATTCATAATTTACTTACCCTTAAATATGCATTTGAAGAGTTGCGGGTCACTATGGAAGTTACGAAACTTGTAAAAAATATTTCTTTATTCAAAGAAGAGATAAAATCTAGAAATTTAGAAGATCTATTTCTTCCGAGCGATAGTGCAATTCAAAGTTGTATTATCCCTAATAGCAAAAGTGTGAAAGACATAGCAAATAAGATTAATTCAAATAATTTTGATGTTAAGGCCATATTATCGCCAACGGTCTCCTCTGGGAGGGAACGTTTAAGGTTTTGTATTCATAGCTATAATTCTGAAGAGCAAATCAAACAAGTTCTTAATTTATTAAGTACTTTTGTTTAGATTTTTTATGGCAGAAATGAATAAAATATTTATTACTGGAATTGGAACTGATGTTGGGAAAACAATCGCTTCTGCCATTGTTGTGGAAGCGTTAAAAGCGGATTATTGGAAGCCTGTCCAAGCTGGCGAATTAGATTTCTCGGATAGTGATAAAATTAGAAGTTTAATATCTAACGATCGAACGAGGATATTTGAAAATAGTTATGCATTGAATACACCTATGAGTCCACATGCTGCAGCAGCTATTGATGGAATAACTATTGAGCTTAATAAGATCATCATACCAAACACACTAAGTAATATTGTCATTGAAGGAGCAGGAGGCCTATTAGTGCCATTAAATGAAAAAGATACGATTTTAGATATTATAGAAAATGACTATAAAATAATAGTAGTTTCCAGACATTATTTAGGTAGTATCAATCATACTCTATTAACCATTGAAACGCTTATAAACCATGGGTTTAAGGTAAGTGGAATTATTTTTAGTGGTAAAGAGAATGAAACCACCGAAAATATTATTGAAAAACTTTCCGGGATTATGATACTAGGCAGAATTGACGAGGAAGAAATCTTCAATAAGGAGGTTGTAAAAAGATATGCGAATTCATTTAAACAAGTTTTAGAAAATTTATAATGACTTTATCAGAAAGAGATAAAAAGCATCTGTGGCATCCACTTACTCAACATAAATTATATCCGGATCATTTACCAATTGTAAGAGCAAAAGGAGTTTATTTATACGACGATAAAGAGAATCGTTATATAGATGGAATAGCTTCCTGGTATACCTGTATGTATGGTCATTGCAATGATAAAATTGCATCCAAAATAAAGCAACAGATCGATGAATTGGACCAAGTAGTATTTAGTGGATTTACACATAAGGCAGCCATCGAATTATCTGAAAAATTAATCGGTATTTTACCAGATAATCAACAGAAGATTTTTTTCTCTGACAATGGATCCACATCTGTAGATGTAGCTATCAAGATGGCACTTCAGTACCATTATAATAATGGAGAGAAACGCTCGAAATTAATAGCTTTGGAAGATGCGTTTCACGGAGATACATTTGGGGCTATGTCAGTATCAGGTCTTTCAGTTTACAATGGACCATTTGAAGATTTTCTGTTAACTATAGATAGAATAGATGTTCCGAACAAAAATAACTTTGAAGAAGTATGTATAAAATTTGAATCTTTAATTGCGTCAGGGAAAATTGCTGCTTTTATATATGAGCCACTAGTACAGGGTGCAGCTGCCATGAAAATGTATGAACCTGATTTTCTGAATAAACTTTTAAAAATTGCTAAAAAATATCATGTGTTGACAATTGCCGATGAAGTGATGACCGGTTTTGGTAAGACGGGGAGAAATTTTGCCTCTGATTATATGAGTATTAAACCTGACATAATTTGCTTGTCAAAATCGTTAACCGCTGGTGTGGCACCGATGGCGATCACAAGTTGTACCATGGAAGTGTACAACTCTTTTTATGACAGCGATTTAAAAAAAGGATTCTTTCATGGGCATACTTATTCCGCGAACCCATTGGCTTGTTCAGCTGCGATTGCAGGGATTGATCTATTGCGATCGGAGGGTATTCAACAAAATATAAAATTAATTACCAATAGACATTTGGAATTTAAAAGTGTAATGGATAATCATCCAAAAGTAAAATCCACCAGAGTGCTTGGCGTGATTTTCGCATTAGATCTGGATATAGAAATGAAAAGATATGGGAAGCTTCGAGATAAATTATATAATTTTTATATGAAAAATGGGGTCTTTTTAAGACCATTAGGTAATACGATTTATATCTTGCCTCCATTTGTTATTTCTGATTCAGAACTTAAAAAAGTGTATAGTGTCATAAAACAAAGTTTGGAAGTTGTTTAGTATGAGAGAAAAAATTTCAATAGTAAGTATGGCATCCATATCGGCCATGGGAAATAGTAGTGAAGAGGTTTGGGAACATTATCTTGGCGATGAACATACTTTTATCGAACAGTCGTTCGATAAATTTTCGGCACTTGTTAGTCCTATAGAAAAGGCGAATTGGGGTATTGTAGAAAAATTACGACAGGAGGATGTGCACTATGAAGATTTGGATCCATCGGTATTGTTGGCAATTGAAGTTTCTCGATCAGCAATTAAATCAACGGATTGGCATGATAAAGATTTTGGAATAAATATAGGCTCTTCCAGAGGGGCCACGAGTTTGTTCGAAAAGTATTATGATGAATTTAAAATGAATAATTTAGGAAAGGTTTCCACTTTGAGCTCACCAACTACTACGCTTGGGAATATATCATCTTGGGTAGGTCATGATCTCCAAATTAAAGGACCAACTATTAGTCATTCCATAACATGTTCAACTGCTTTACATGGAGTTTTAAATGGAATTGCATGGATAAATAGTGGAATGAGCGAACGTTTTTTAGTTGGCGGGAGTGAAGCTTCTAATACACCATTTACATTAGCTCAGATGAGGGCCTTAAAAATTTATGCTAATAAAAATTCTAAATACCCATGCAAAACTCTTGATTTTAGCAAAAAACAAAATACAATGATAATTGGTGAAGGGGCCTCCGTATTTTGTCTTGAAAAAGGGGTGCGACAAAAAGCATTAGCAATAATAGAAGGGATAGGATATGCGACGGAACCGCTAAAACATAATATATCAATATCAACGAATGCAGATTGTTTTCAATCTACAATGAGAATGGCTATGAAAGGAATGGCTAAGAACAAAGTTGATATTATAGTTATGCATGCACCTGGTACCATAAAAGGAGATATATCAGAATATAATGCCATTAAGGAAGTATTTGGTGATGCTCATCCTGCCCTAACTTCAAATAAGTGGAAAATTGGTCATACTCTTGGAGCCTCGGGTGGATTTAGCCTGGAGATGGCAATATTAATGCTGCAGCATCAAAGATTTATTGGAATACCATATTTGACTGATGGGGTAGAACCCTCTCAAATAAATAAAGTTATGGTGAACGCGGTTGGTTTTGGAGGTAATGCGGTAAGTATATTACTATCCTTAGCTTAATTGATTAGGTTTAACTATTTTTGAAAGATTGAAATTAATAATAATTAACTATGTCCGACTTTACAAAAGAAGAAATACTAGAAATTTATAACAGACCTTTAATGGAATTGGTTTTTGAGGCCGCACAGGTTCATCGGAAATATCACGATCCAAAAAAGATCCAGGTGAGTACTTTAATTTCAATAAAGACTGGAGGTTGTCCGGAGGATTGTGGATACTGTCCACAAGCAGCCAGATATCATACGGATATTGAGAAGAATGATCTATTACCTTATAATACGGTAATTGGATTGGCTCAGAATGCAAAAAAGAATGGCTCTTCAAGAGTATGTATGGGGGCAGCATGGAGAAATGTTAAGGAAGGGGAAGATTTTGAAAATGTCCTGAAAATGGTGGAAGGGATAAGTGAATTGAATATGGAAGTTTGTTGCACACTTGGGATGATCACTGAAAGTCAGGCAGTTCGATTGGCTGAAGCAGGATTGCATTATTACAATCATAATTTGGATACATCAGAAGAGTATTACAAAGAAGTCATTTCTACTCGTGGCTATGATGACAGATTGAAAACCCTGGATAATGTACGTAAGGGTTCCCTAAAAGTGTGTTCTGGTGGGATTATTGGAATGGGCGAGAGTAAAGAGGATAGAGCGGGTATGTTACTTAGTTTATCTAAATTAAATCCACAGCCAGAATCTGTCCCAATTAATGCCTTGGTTCCTGTTCAAGGAACACCAATGGCCAAGGAAAAAATTGTTCCAACTTGGGATGTTATAAGAATGATATCTACAACACGTATTGTAATGCCTAAAACTACTGTACGTCTTTCGGCTGGAAGAACAGAAATGACTACCGAAGCACAAGCTCTTTGTTTTATGGCAGGTGCTTCCTCAATTTTTGCCGGTGAAAAATTACTGACTACTCCTAATCCAGGAGAGGATAAGGATGCGGAAATGTTTAACAATCTTGGCTTAATTCCAACCGTAGTCAAAAAAGACGATACGGGTAAATTTAAAATCCGAAAATCCTTATTAAATAATGAAGAGATTATTAAATGGAGTAGGCCCGGCCATTCCATTGAGCGCAATATAAAGGCTTCTGAAAAAGCTAAAGAGATTCGCGAGCAAATGAAATACTAAATTGTTAAGGGCTCTTTTTAGCAATAATTTTGTGAATTACACCCATTTGTTGGAAACGGTATTTGAATATGCCTCATCAGCATCAAAAATGAGAATATTTTTAAGAAATGCCTTATATAATTAATCATGAATAGAATTAAAACCTTTAACGAATTTTATATATTTTACTTATCTGAACACAGCAATAAGACCTGTAGATTATTACATTTTATCGGAACCACTTTGGTTTTTTTATTGGCATTTTTGGCTATTTACATTCACAAACCTTTGCTGTGGATCTTTGTGCCAATTGCCGGATATGGTTTTGCATGGATAGGACATTTGATCTTTGAAAAGAATAAACCCGCCACTTTTCAATATCCTTTATGGAGTTTAGCCTCTGATTTTAAAATGTATTTTCATATTCTATTTGGTAAAATAGCAATGGATACTTCCAGAGATAAAAATGTAAACCAATAATTTTCTTACGTCTAAGATTCCAACAAGTAAAACTTTGCTCATGAAGGAATTTTTATTAATTGTTATTTGTATTTTTTCAATTCATATAAGCGCTCAAATTAATCCGGAGAGCTTTAAGATTGGTGATACGGCACCGGATATTGATGGAGTAGACCAGAATGGAAAGGCGATCAGTTCTGCTGATATTTTAAAGGGCCATAAAATATTATTGGTTTTTTATCGTGGTTATTGGTGCCCTCATTGTAGAAAACATCTGACTTCGGTGCAAAAACATATAGATGAGTTTGTAAAAAAGGGAGTGTATGTTATTGTCGTCAGCCCTGAGACCGTTGAAAAAACGATGGAAACATCAGAAAAGGCAAAGGTAAATTTTTCCATTGTTCATGATGTTGGAAATAAAATTATGAATGACTTCGGGGTCGCCTATGAAGTTAACAAAGAAAATATACCAAGTTATTACAACTTTGTTTCAAAAAAAGTAGCGGAATACAATATTGAAAACAACAACGTTTTACCTGTTCCGGCAACTTACTTAATTGATTCCAATGGTAGATTTTTATATGTGCATTATGATCCTGACTATAAGAAAAGATCTGATTTAGAAGAACTATTAAATACTTTATAATTATTGACCTGACAGGTTTTTAAAACCTGACAGGTCTGTTTAGCTTAATGATCGTAATTCAATAAGATCCAATTAGCTTTAGCTATAAGTTGCTTTTTATCTTCCTGATTTTTAAATACCAGATACAGTGAACTTTTTGCTTTGGTTGGTTCAACAGGAATCGTATAGTATTTTTTACCTTTTTTGTCTTTATTAAAATATCCCAGATTGGTCTGACCAATTATTTTTCCTGTTACACTATCTTCTCTGATTTCTACGATACCTTTATATTTATGATTTTCATTATACATAGCTGCAAAAGTCAGACTTTTTAAATTCTTTAAATCAATATTATCAAATCTCAAATAAGAATCATGCGTGATCATTCCCATATAACTATTGGATCCCATTGCTCTAATACCTCCTTTGCTTTTTCCGTTGGCATCTTCTGCTTCGATTTTATAAGAATTGAAAACAATTTTCTTTCTAACTGCTAAGGCCGAATTTTCTTGTCCGGAATTACCCTTGTCAAGGTAAGAGGCCATTAGTACATATATACCAATATCATCAGATCCCAGATGTTGATTAAATTTAAGTTTTCCTTTCAATGCCAGGGACTTGGTTGTAGATTTTTTATCGGGATTCAAGGAAAGAATATAATTCACAATTTTATCAACTTCTTCAACTTTTAATTGCGGATGAGCTAGCATCATTGTTTCACCCCATACACCTGAACCTCCCTTAATTACCTTGCTTACTAAATAATCTTTGTCTTTATCAGTATATTTTAATGAAATATTCGTATAACTAGGACCGTTGACCTTTATATTGATATCATGACAAGCCTTGCAGTCGGATCCATCAATTAAAGTTTTGCCTTCCGGGATATTGTTCTGTTGATGTCCAACAGTTGCTTGTACAATATCTTGTCCAACAGGAATATAAGTAAAGGTTACTTTCACATCTTTAGGGTCGATGCTTCCGTTTGTAGTATTACCATCTTGTTTGTCGCTAACAGTAATTTTATAATCAACTATCCTTTTATCCCAATACTTTTCGCCTTCAGGATCAATTTCAATTGTCATTTCAGGGGTATCATTACCAACCAGTAATTTTGTGCTCGTCTTCGAACTTTCTCCGTCAGTATCCGTTACAGTCAGGTGAATCGTAAATGTACCCGAATCTTTAAATGTAAAACTCGGATCGGCTTCTGTAGATTGTATCTTATCAGAAGTAAATGACCATGCATAGGTAAGTTCGTCATGGTCATGATCAAAGGACTCGGATCCTGAAAATTGAACAGTTAATGGCTGGGAGCCTACCTCTTTGTCTTTGGTAATTTTTGCTACAGGAGTTCTGTTTCCCGGTATATAACTGATCCTGCTTAATCGAGCGTCTAAATTCTGAGAGAACCATTTTTGACCATATTCCAAAACATACATATTGCCATCTGAGCCAAATATCATATCCATTGGATGTGAAAATTCAGTATTTGGCATAAAAGGATCGGCCTTTATCATATTATAATTTTCATCAAAACTGATCACATAGATCCAATCTCTCATCCATTCATATAAAAAGAGTTTATTCTCAAAATAGGCAGGAAATGTTTCTTTACCTTTAAAATTGGAAGCATGGAATACCGGTCCTGCCATGGGATTTACTCCTCCGGATCCTATCCAGGGAAATTCTTCAGAATCGATATATGAATACCAAGCAAAAGATTCCTGAGCCGGTGGCAGATTTTTTATTCCCGTATTATTCGGGGAACTATTGATCAAATTATTTGGATCAAATTTGTCACCGGAAGTTTCCGTTGCAAAATTATATTTGTTATAAACCTGATTATTTCCTCGGGTATATGGCCAACCATAATTACCTGCTTTTTTTGCCTGATCAAATTCTCCCATTCCGTGAGGTCCTCTATCAGGATTTCCTTTGCCGGCATCAGGCCCTACATCTCCCCAATAAACAAATCCGGTCTTACTGTCAATAGAGTGTCTAAATGGGTTGCGACAGCCCATTATATATATTTCAGGTCTGGTATTTGAAGTGCCTTCGGGGAAAAGATTACCTTTGGGAATAGAGTAGGTGCCATCATCCTTTGGTTTAATTCTCAGTATTTTTCCTCTTAGATCATTTGTGTTCGCTGCAGATTTTTGAGCATCCCATAAAGCTCTTCCTTCTCGTTCATCAATTGGAGCAAAACCGGAAGATTCAAAAGGGTTGGTATTATCACCAACTGTAATAAATAAATTACCTTCCGGACCAAATTCTAAAGACCCGCCACTATGACAACATTTTCTGATTGTAGGGATAACAATCAGAACCTTTTCTGATTCCAGATCGAGATTATCTCCAATAAGATCAAATCTGGAAATATGCTGTATGGGGTCATCTCCTGCTACAGAGTAGAATAGGTAGATCCAGTTATTATTTTGATAATCAGGATCTACTGCAAGTCCTAATAATCCATCTTCATTTCCTATAAAAATATCAAGCTCTGCTATCGTCTTGGTTTCCTCAGTTTTGAAATCATATACTTTTACACCTCCTTGGCGTTCAATAAATAGAATTCCTCTACCGGGTAATTCATCTAATTCCATCGGTTCTTTAAGGTTAAAATCAAGGACTTCTTTAGTGAATCTGCTTTCCGGTGGAATACGTTCCGTTTTTGCTAATGTGTAATCCAAATTATTTTTTCCAATAGTATATTTTATCCCACCTAATAAGTGCTTTTGGAAAACAGGATCGTTAAAGGTTTCATTAGTATGTCCCATAACAGTATAAAATGCCCTCCCTCCGTCATATTCATGGTACCATGAGATGGGGTGATCATCCCCATTTTCACCACCTTCATAAGTTTTTTCATCAATTTTGATCAATACATTTAGATCGGGATTGATAGATTTGAGGTTATACCATTCATCTGCCTTTACCCATGTGTCTCCAAGAAATTCTGTTGAAGGATGCTTTTTGTCAATTATATCAAGTGTTGCATCCTGAACTCTGGGATGACTTTTAAAATAAGCTCCTACAAGTTTATTGTACCATGGCCACTCATATTCCGTATCTGTTGCGGCATGAATTCCAACAAATCCACCTCCGGCTTGTATATACCGTTCCATTTCGGCCTGTTGTACGCCATTTAAAACATCATTGGTTGTGTTCAAAAATATTATCGTGGAATATTGTTTTAAAATTTCCTCTGTAAAATAAGAGGCATCTTCTGTAGCATCAACTTTAAACCCGTTTTCAGAACCTATTTTTTTTACAACTTTAATACCTGTTTCTATAGAGCCGTGTCTAAATCCGGTTGTTTTACTAAATACCAACACTTTTTCCTCTTTTGAACTGCAAGATGATAATATATTGATTACCAGGAGAATTAAGATTAACTTCACTAATTTGGTCATAGTACTTTTAATTAAATGTTTTAGATGTTCTGGTCTTGTTACAGATTCTTTTAAGATTAGAAGATTCAAATGCAATGATAGTGTTATATTTAAAATTAAATTTGTTAAATTATATCCATTAATAATGGATTATAAGCAATTTATGGTTGATATAAGTTTTTAGATCCGAAATAACAATCAGTTTATAATCAAAAGTGAATAATTTAAATTCATATATTTTACTATTTATTAAGGTGAAAAAATTTACTGAAGTATCATTAATAATTAAAGAATATTTTAATTAGAAATTACTTAAAAATATGATCTAGAATTAGATTGCATATTGTAGTTGGTTCTAAATATTTATTTCCTTTTTCACTGTTAGTGCTTTCTTCTTTTCGGATAAATAATGGATAATATTCATCACTTATATTCACTGCTCCGTGGGAGCCTTTAACTAAATTTGCGTTTAAAGGTATAACATTTAATAATGTTCTGAAGCCTAATTTTTTACGAAGTAATTTCCAACCTATTCTACCTGCCATAAATTTTTTTTCCGGGTCTGTAAACAATTCAACCGGATCATAACCTGGCTTATTATGGATATCAACCATTCTGGCAAAATCAGGTGCTTTTTTGTCATTTTTCCAGAAGTAATAGCTAAACCAAAACTCTTTTTTCGCAACAGCAACTAGATCACCTGAACGTTCATGATTAAGATTGAATTTGACTTGCTCATTTTTGTCCAGGACCAAATCTATTTCCGGGTATTTTTTTAGTATTTTTTTAATTTCTTCAATCTTGTCCAGATCGTTTATATAAACATGTGCTATCTGGTGATCCGCCATAGCGAAGGCATCGCTTAGTCCAACATCGAGTTTTTCCAGACCACTTTCACTCCGTACCTTAATAAAACCATTTTCTCTTAAAATTCTATTAATATGTATGGGAGCTTTTACCGGATGAATACCGTATTCAGAAAGTACGATAGGGCAAATTCCTTTCTTTTCATAGAACGTGATCAGATCCTCAAAAACGGCATCCAGCTCTTTAATGTTTTCTGAGATCACTTTTTGGTTATCGTGTTTTTGAAGTACATAGTCCAAATGAGGTAAATAAATCAATTGTAGGGTTGGCTCGTACCAGTTGTGAACTAATTTAGATGCATCAGCAATCCATTTCGTAGATTTAATGCTGGTATTTGGTCCCCAAAAATTAAATAGAGGAAAAGTACCTAACTTATCTTGTAACCGATCTCTTAAATTAGTAGGTTTTGTATAGCAGTCCGGTTTTTTTTGTCCGTCAGCCCAATACTGAGGACGGGGAGTTACATTAAAATCAGAATTGGAGTACATATTGTACCACCAAAACATATTAGAACAGGTAAAATCAGGATCGATATCTTTTGCCATATCCCAAATTTTAGGTGCTCGAACCAAGTGATTGGATTGTCTCCACAACTTCACTTCACACTCTTCTTTAAAATACCAGCCATTTGCTACAATACCATGTTCATCAGGTAGTTTTCCGGTTAAATAAGTAGATTGGACAGAGCAAGTTACCGCCGGAAGCATAGGTTTTATTTTAGAAACATTCTTGTCCCTAATCCATCGAGTAATAAACAGGCTTTCGTCGTTAAGCAAGGAATTTGATAATCCTACGATATCGATAACAACCGTCTTCCTCATAATTAATTTTGTATCTATTAGTTTAGTAGTTTTCGTACCCATTCTAATTCCCTAACTATAGAACTAGTGAGATCGGTTTGTAAATGTTTAGGTAAAACTGCCCAGGTATATGTTTCAACCTCGAGATGATTGCTAAACTTATTTTTTTTCCAAAGATTTAATGTGTCGATTATATCATCTTGTGTGGCGTCTAAGGCTTCAAATCCAGACACAAAAACAGGAACGTGAAAATGTGTTCTAATCTCTTCGAAATCAGGATTGTTCATTGCTTTTATTCCGGCAGTCAGATCTGAAAAATGTTTCAATTTACCATCTTTCTCTCTTATAACTGCCTGGTGCAGATAGGTAGGCTCATCAAATTGGCGTAAACTTTGCTGTTGCTTAGGGAGTAATGCATTATTAGATTTTACGCATTTCAAAGCTGCACTTATTTGAATTTTTCCTATTTTGATGCCTTCTTTTTGTAGCTGTCTGATGACATCTTCAGGATGTTCATATGCTAAAGCAAAATGACAAACGTCATAGCAAATTTGAATATGGTCCAAGATGTGTAATTTCGCTTCTTTTATAGAGCAATTTAATATATTTTGAAGTTCAATTGCACCAATTTTTAATAAAAAATCTTTGTAGAAATCTATAACTTCTTGTGTATTTTCAAGTAGTCCATCAGGTTCAGGTTCAAGGTCAAGATGTACTAATTTACCTGTATTATTTTTGATTTCCACCAACTGAATAACTAGGGTTATTAAAGATATAGTGGATTTTGCTTTTATTCTATCCATCTCTTTATCACTATTAAACCATAATTTATAGGACAGGGGGGAGGTTGAAATACCTCCTTCAATTCCCTCAGGGAGTAAATAGGTCAGTATTTTTATCAGGTCAGAAGTATAGTTTGTCCGCTCTTTCGTTGTCCAGTCCGGCGTATGGACTTTATCTTTAATTATGACATTATGAAAATCTCCATACGGAAAACCATTCATAGTGAAAACATACAAATTATTTGATGCCAGCCAGTTTTTAAAAGTTGGAAGCTTTTTTCCTTGAAGTAATTGAGATGCACTTTTTTGAGACAACCGTAATCCTATACCAAAGGGACGATCAGAGTCTAATCTTTTTTTTATGGACACACAGTATTTTTTTAGACTCTCAAAAACCTGCTCCCATGTTTCGCCGGGATGAATATTGGTGCAATAAGTTAAATGTGAATTTTCTCCTATTAACATTTCGATCTTATTTTTTGAGTGCTGTACTGTTTTATATAATCGATTGATTTTAATACCAGTTCATTATCCATTTCATGAACTTCAAGGCCTTTGCCAATTGATTGGAGAAGCATTATGGTTAATTGACCTCCGAGATGTTCTCTAAATTCCTCTAAACCGCTAATCATTTGCTCATTTAATTGCTCATAAGAAATGGTAAATCCTAGATTCAGAATACAATCTAATATACGCTGAATCTCATCTTCTTTAAGATAGCCTTTTAAGAATGAATAGGTACTGTCGAGTGCGATTCCAGCAGAAACGGCCTCACCATGCAGGATTTTATATTCCGATACTTGTTCCAGTTTATGAGCAGCCCAATGCCCAAAATCTAAGGGTCTGGATGACCCCTGTTCAAATGGGTCACCTGAAGTACGTGTGTGCTGCATATGTAATTCTGCACAGCGATATATAAGTTCATTCATGCATTCCATATCTCTATTGACAAGCGCTTCTGTATGATTTTCAATCCAACTAAAAAAATCCAGATCTTTGATAAGGGCAACTTTAATTGCTTCAGAAATTCCCGATCTCCAATTTCGATTGTCAAGTGTTTTAAGGAATGTTTCGTCATTTATGACAGCGTATGGAATTGCAAAATTCCCTATAAAATTTTTCTTACCAAAATAGTTTATTCCATTTTTAACACCTACTCCAGAATCATTTTGTGACAGTACT
>DAOUPU010000135.1 GCA_030625995.1 Flavobacteriaceae bacterium | reverse complement strand
TAACTCCTTAAAAAGCTGCTCGCTGATTTCATAAAAATCCGACCTGCCCAAATAATCCAAGTCCACATCACAAATAATTCCTTCCAAATGATTTTTTGGATTCTGCGGAACTTCAGTAGCAAGAATAAGCTGCTTCACAACCTTAACATCATCAGAATCAAAATTATGCTTGTACATCAATTCTTGAGCCATTTCAACACCTCTAACTTCATGATTTTCGATGGAGACCGTAAAACCTATGTCGTGCATTAATACTCCTATTCGAAGTAGATAGGCGTCCTCTTCTTTAACTTTTTCTTCCGTTAAATATATTTCACAAGCTTCAAGAGCATCTAGGGTGTGATGAATTCCATGATAATATAAATCCTTTGGTAATTTAGTATTTAAAATACCTAATACCTCCTCTTTAAGTTTTGCATATCTCTCCATACTCCAAAAATTAAAATGTCACAAGGTTATTATCCAAAATCCTAGTGATAATAAAACAAAAATAATACTTAGACCGAAAAACTTAATTGACTTATGGACGCAAAGGAACTTTTGATCAATTATTTTGCTCTCTACATGTATTTGTTCACTTAACTGTTCACAAATCTCATTTTCATTTCCACATACTTCCATTAATTTTTTCGCGTATTCTTTTATGCTTCCAAAAGAATAGACAGCGTCTTTAAAAAAAAAGACATTTTTATCATACTTCAATTCCATCTGAGGTTTAAAGCATTTAAAAGTGTAGTAAATAGATATCAATACACAGATCATCCATAAAAAAGATAAAACGACAAAGGCGATGTTACTCTCAAATACTGGTCTGAATTTGTCCAATTTATCGACAAAAAGCCCAATAATAAGACTATGAAATGAAAATATTATACCCGCCTTAAGTTCAGAAGCACGAATTAGTTTTTCTAATCGCTCTAATTGTTCCCAATAATTGTTTGAGTCTTGATTCATTAGATTTTTGTATTTAGAATTCTATTTTAGAATTGTTTTAAAATTATGAATTAAATATACTAAAAAAATCAAATTACCGTATTTTCCTTTTTCTTGATATGTTTTATCTCCTTTTTTTTCTTCCTATTAACAAAATACATTTTCATCATTCCTTTATTTTTAACATCTATTTTGCCTCTATATTCACATTCAAAATCATCTTTAACCAAATTATAAGTGTCTTCTGAAATATTTATTTTGCCGGGCTCTGATTTAGATTCCATACGGGAAGCAACATTTACGGTGTCTCCCCAAATATCATAGGCAAATTTCTTAATACCTACTACTCCGGCTACTACCGGCCCGGTATTGATACCTATCCGAACATCAAAATGAGTAATATTGCCATTGCTCAATTTCTTAGATTTCTCAATAAATTCGGCAATTTCAAAAGCAGCCTCTATCATTTTAACGGGATGGTCCTCTGATGGAAAAGGCAAACCACCGGCACACATATAGGCATCCCCTATTGTTTTGATTTTTTCCATACCATATTTATCCATAATTTCATCAAACTTTGAAAAATAATAACCCACACTACTCACTAACTCTTCCGGAGATAAATCATGTGCATAATGTGTAAACCCCTTAAAATCTGTGAATAAAACAGTTACAGATTCAAATTTTTTGGCCTGCACCTTACCATTTGCTTTAAGTTCCTGTGCCGTTTCTTCGGGTAGAATGTTCAATAATAAATTATCTGACCGGTTCTTTTCTTCTTCAATAATAAGGTTGGTTTTGTTTACAAACTTATAACGTCTATAAAGGCTTATTGCCAGCAATACAATTAACACCAAAGCAATAATAGAGGCATAAATTACAATTTTTTGTCTTTTTTCATTTAATTGTTGTATTTCAGATTCTTTCTCGAGCAAACTTATTTGATCCTCTTTCTTTTCCAAATCAAAATCAAATTGAAGACCACGCATTTTATCATTAGTTTCCAAATTGAATAAAGAATCTTTTTGAATTAAGAATCGTGATTGGTAATCGTATCCATTTTTAAAATCCCCTTGATTTATATAGGCATTAGAAATTCCGTAGTAAATGTCAGCAAGCTCATAATTTAATTCCAAGTCTTTTGCTGTCACTTCCGCCTCTTGGTATAATTTAATAGCTTTTTCAGAATTTGTATTTTGATATAGATCTCCTTTTTCAATTAAGGCTTTTACAATTTCTAATTGCTGATTATTTTCAATTGCTATTAAATGGGCTCTATCCAGGTATTCAATTGCTTTTTCTATATTCCCCAATTTAATATAAGCTTGACCTATAAGTGTTAAATTTTCTGAATAATAAAAAGAATTTTTCGTAATTGGTAAAGCTTCTTCAAATTTTTTCAAAGCGCTTTCAAAATCTCCTTTCTTAAAAAATTGTTGACCTGTTCCTAAAAGAACGGATTTTGAAATCCCAGTATCATTTAAGATCTCTAAATATGGAATAGCCTGATTATAATAACTCATCGTTTTATCATAATCTTTAAGGTTGTCTGCATAAACCCCCGCGACATTGACTAAAGCAGTTGCTATTCGTAAGGGGTTATTTAATTCCTCAGAAATTCTTAAAGACCTTAAATAATAATCTATAGCTTTAATATTGCTGCCCTGGCTATAATATACTGTACCTAAATTATTAAGAATACTAGCGATACCTGTGGAGTCCTTTATGGTTTCAAAATGTTCTAATGATTGTGTCAAATATTTAAAAACTTCTAAAAAATTCCCCTGATGAAATTGTGCAATCCCCATATATTTTAAGGCGTAAGCTTCACCTTTACTATAATCTAAATCGTTGGCAAGGTCATTAGCATTAGAAGAGTATATAAAAGATTCCGAAGCTTCTCCTATTCCCAATAACGCAGAACTGAGTGAATTAAGTGTGGAAACCATCGAAGTATCCTTTGCTCCGGTTTGAATAATATTTTTAAGGCTATCAATTTTTTGATTTTGGGAAAAAACAGAAAAATACATCATTAAAAACAAAACAATTGAAACAAAAGATATCTTAGGCTTTATAATCATGCTAATTAATTTATTGTTTCAGGATGTTAAATGTTCTTATTTCATCCACACTCACAATTCTTATTATATACATGCCCGTGTCTGCGCCAGACATGTCAATAGTAATAATATTATTAGTCCCATTAAAACTTCCACTAGTCGGTAATGATAAAATTGTGCCGTACATGTTTATCACATAAACCGTACTGACTTCAGGTATATTTTGATTAATCGTCAAAACACTTGAAACAGGGTTTGGGTAAATCGTATAATAGGCATCCAATTTAGCTTCGCATTCACCAGATCCAGAGGTAGATGCCGATGAAACAGAGCTTTTATGTGTTCCTCCATAGGTTGTTAGACTCCAAACCAAATGATTACCATCAAAGCGAATTTCAAAGGAACCACTACCAGGCATAAAAATAGTAGGTAATTCACCATAACTAGTTGTAGCAGAAGGACCAGTTAAGATATTATTCTCTGCACCAACAAAAACTGAACTATCATTATCATTTTCATAACGATAAACGACGGTATAGGGCAAGCCATCCGTAACATTTGGATCATAAGCTACGCAATCTGAATAGATACGTACTTTTTTTATTTGATCATTAAAAGGGTTTACCAACAAGGTAGTGACATTATATTCCATAGTATAATTAACAGAATCTGTAATTTGCACTGTAAATACGCCTGGCACATTAGTATTATAATAATCCTCACCATATTCATCCACAAAATAATAAGGTATACTGGAAGGGAAAACAACAGCTTCGCTTTCACCTTCAACAAATCCATTCATAACTGACGTAAACATTGGAATATCACCTTGGTTAACGATCAATTCCTTTGGTGAGATGTTTACATTTAGCGTTGCTTTTGTAATTCTAACGAAACTGTGGTTTGTACCGTAACTATTAATGACATAATTATCAGTTCCCGTAATTTCAATATTATAATCACCAACTTCCAGCCTGTCAGTTTTTCCGTATGTGATGCCATCTTTAATAAATGAGTACGGCACTCCACCAGGAAAAACATCAGTTACAGGTTCTTCATAAGCAAAACCAAACTCAGTCGATAAATTTGATGCATCAAAAGTACCATAGATAGCTTCATGATATTCCGTTTCCGGGAGAAGTTCTTTTGCCCTAATAGTCAAGGTGCCGTGGTTATCAGCATAAGCAATCATATAATTTATTGTTGCAACTGGTACAACTTCGATCACATAAGTACCCAGCTCTTTAACTTCATCAACATCTATGGGCTCATTAGTTCCTTTTACAAAAAGGTAAGGGATAGTACCGCCAAAAACAGATGTCACATTTTCACCATAAACAAATCCACCAATGGTTGTTTCTAAACCAGCGCTAACATTATCGCCATATTCGATATTTAATATTCCTGTTTCAACAGTTAAAGCAGCCGCATTAATGGTCAAGGCACCACGGTCTTCAGCATATTCAATTAAATAATTACCCGACTCATCTCTAATTAAGATGTTATAGACTCCAACATCCATTTTAACAACACCATCAATTATATATTCTGTATCATCTCCTCCTACTTTCATAAAATAGTAGGGAATTCCATCAGGGAAAACAGTAGCTGCTGTTTCTTCTGCAGCAAAACCAGTAATTCCAGCTGTAACAACAGGCATTTGACCATAATTGATAGTTGGAACAGTTGTTGTATTAACCGTTAAAGTAGCTTCATTAATTGTCCATTGACCATGACTGATGTCATAATCTATATTATAATTATCTGCCTCATCTCTAATAAATATATCATAAACTCCAACATCCATTTTATGATCACCTCCTAATGTATATTCTATATCATCCCCTTCTTTCATAAAATAGTAAGGTATTCCATCAGGAAAAATAGCTTCAATTACCTCAAAATTAGCAGTCCCTCCGAATGTTGTTGGAAGATCTTTATCTGTTAGAACTTCACCATAATTGGAACTAAAATCACTAGTACTAACCTTTAGAGTACCTTCTTCAATAGTTACATTTCCTTTATCGTATAATATAAATAAATTTGCAGCCATTGAATTCAGAAAAGCTCCAGGAAAAATATAATGGTTTTCACCATCCGTTGTAACGTCTATCCCTGTTATAAGATTTAAGGAATAGAACTTTTGAATTTCGTTGTTAAGATTATCCTCTGTTGGAACATCCGTATAATCAAATAGAGAAAATATTTTGTCATTCATAATCGCACCATTTCTCATATCATTCATTATGGCACTTTGTCTTAATTCATTCATTATGGCACTTTGTCGCAGATCATTCATAACACCAAGCTGTCTACTTATTCCACCATTAACAATCGCGTCGACGTTCAGATCAATTATATCTATAATATTCATTATCGCTCCAACTTTCATATCATTCATAACTGCGCTTTGTCTAAAATCATTCATGATCCCTTTTTGTCTCAAATCATTCATAATATTGGAGGTTCTGGCAATCCACTCATCATTCATTATTGCTGATTGCCTGATATCATTTACAATAGACCCGTCTATATAATTTGTAAAATAATTTCTATCAATTCTCAAAGTATTCATAAGGGCACTTTGTCTAAAGTCATTCATAATTGCTTTTTGTCTGAATTCATTCAACACCGCACTTTGCCTCATATCATTCATAATCCCTCTTTGCCTGATTAATCCATTTAGAATGGCCTTCTCAGAAGATACCCAACCTCCATTTTCGAGAAGGGTTGTAATTTCGGAATAACGTTCAGAATTATCATTGAAGTCATTGATTAAAAGCATAATACTTTCACTATTGTTTTCGTCATAAGTGTCATAATAAAAATCAGAATGATGTGCCGTTTCCAAAGCTGCATAAAAAATTGAAATATTTGGATCATTCGTATCAACCGGATTCCCTATAGAATCGGTTAATTGATAATTAAAAGTATTATGAATTATATCTCCATAGGTAACATTTTGATCAGCCGGTTTAATGGTCAGATAATTCTTTTCAACAATTAAACCTCCCTTTTCTGTAAAGTTTACTTGAAATTTATCAAGTTGCTCCTGAGTCAAAACTTGACTTCCAAAAGAGGCAGTAATATCGTAATTATTTACATCAGGAAATTCAAAATCATCGGCTACTGATGAAAACACTACCGGAGGGAAATATTCTTCAAAGGTTTGATCATCAGGAAATCCTTCTGTAGGAATACCATCTACCGTATAGGTCCTTTTTGATTTATACTCTTGTCCATATTTTATGACTATATCATTTACATTAACAGTTATGGCTATTTTACCATCTGGTAAAATATTAAATGGTTCAGAAAACCCACCATTATTTACTGATCCTGGTTTTGGAGCTGTATAAATCTGTAAATCTGGATTTCCTGAAAAACTTGGTATTGTTGCTGTAACTGATCCATCTTCATTCACTATATAAGGCAATGCTATATTGTCGAAATAAACCATAGGATAAGTCTCGTAAGTCTCCCCCTCTGGAGGTGGTGCTGGAAAAAACTCACCAATGACATTTATTGTTATAGGTTCTGCGCTTGCTATTGGTGTAGTACCATCATCATTTATTACAATATCAATTGATGTTATTCTGGCAGTTTCTTCCGCCAAACTCATAAACACTTTATTGATATCAATCATTCCGGCTCCAACTTGTGCAGGATTGCCAAATCCTTGGGCATTGTCCTTGAATAATTGCAATACTTCAGCAGCAGTATAAGACGAACCTCCACTTCCATCTTCTTTTGGATACCAAGATGGTAGGGCAGATAGTGTCAAGGCCATCCCTGCAGCTGCAGATGGCGCAGCTGAAGAGGTTCCAAAAAAGTTTGGATACTGATCGCCATCTATGGGTGTCCCGTCTGCATATTCGTGCGATCCAATTGATGCTACATTAGTGTTTACACCATCTGGTGCTGCAAAATCTACATCTACTGCAACGCCATCTGACAAGATTC
>DAOUPU010000062.1 GCA_030625995.1 Flavobacteriaceae bacterium | reverse complement strand
TATAACATCCCTGTTAAATACCTTGTTCGGTGTTCCTGCCATCAAAGACAACAACTCAAATTCCTTACGGGGTAAAATTATTTTATTACCATTTTTTTCTACAAAATATTCGTCTTTGTTTATCGTAAAGTTATCAAATTGAAGAATTCTTTTTTCTTCCTTTTTCCCAGAATTAAGTCTACGAAGTAATGCTTTTACTTTGCTAATTAGAACTTTGGGTTTGATAGGCTTGGTAATATAGTCATCCGCTCCGGCATCAAAACCGGCTACTTGAGAGTAATCTTCACCTCGGGCAGTAAAAAAGACGATCAGTATATTTTCTAATCCCTTAATTGCTCTAATTTTTTCACATGCCTCGATTCCATCCATATTTGGCATCATTATATCCAATAAAATAAGTTGAGGCTCAAGGGCCTTGGCTTTTTCAACAGCTTCATTTCCATCCTTGGCCTTAAAAATTTGATATCCCACTTTTTGTAAATGAAAACCAACTATTTCTAGAATATCAGGCTCATCATCAACTAATAATATTTTGATGTTTTTATTTGTCATCCTATTAGATTTTGACCAAAATTAATCAAAATAAAACAACTCCATCTTCAATTAACCATAATTTAACCTAATAACAAATTGGTTAAGATTTTATATACCAAAGTTAAAGTCTTCTTAACATTAGCTTAATGTTATAGTATCAAATTTGTACCAGATTTTAAAACAAAACTAAAAAGAAAAATTAAACAAAATGAAAAAAATTATTTTAGTCTTCCTCTTGCTTGGATCAATTGGTACAGTACTTACAGTTACAAGTTGTAGCGATGACACAGGATCAAGTGCGTCTTGTTTTGATGGCATTAAAAATGGAGATGAAACGGGTGTAGATTGTGGTGGATCATGCGTCGCTTGTCCTACTTGTGATGATGGTATTCAAAATGGCGATGAAACAGGAATAGATTGTGGTGGTTCTTGCGAGCCATGTACCGGTTCGATTAATGTAAGTGGTATGATAACTGTCAGCACGACATGGACAAGTAACAATATTTATCATCTGGCGGGAAAAGTTGTGGTTGATGATGGCATTATTTTAATCATTGAACCCGGTACAATAATTAAGGGAAATGAAGGAGCAGGATCTCTGGCATCTGCTCTTGTTATAGCTAGAGGAGGTAAATTAATGGCTGAAGGAACTGCTGATCAGCCAATTATCTTCACAACAGTTGAGGACAATATTGAAGTGGGTCAAACTGCAGGAACGAATTTAAATGAAAACGACAATGCGCTTTGGGGAGGTTTGATTATCCTTGGATATGCTAAAGGATCATTTAAAGGAAATGTAACAGAAGTCCAGATAGAAGGAATTCCAGCAGGCGATACCTGGGGATTATACGGAGGAGATGATGACACTGATAATTCAGGTACGATAAAATATATCTCCATCAGACATGGCGGTGCCGAAATAGGTGAAGGCAACGAGATTAATGGTCTTACCCTAGGTGCTGTAGGTAATGGGACAGTAATAGATAATGTGGAAGTAGTTGGAAATCTTGACGATGGGATAGAATTCTTTGGAGGTACTGTAAGCCCTACGAACTTATTAGTATGGGCCCAGGGAGATGATGGATTAGACATTGATCAGGCCTACGCTGGAACTATTACAAATGCTATGGTAATCTTGGGAATATCATCTGATCATGCGATGGAAATTGATGGTCCGGAGGGTGCTTACAAAGCACAGTTTACTTTAGATGGTATTACAATAAAAGGGAATGCAGATACTCCTGCCGGAGAGTACGCCGATTACAGAAGTCTCGCCATGGGTCATACAAATAATATTTATGCTTACGGCTTTAAAGAAAGTTCTGATGTGGAATTAGATAATAATGGTGTTTCTCAAAATTTCTTGGATGGAAATTTAACTTTTAAATCTTGGGAAGTTGTTGGTTTTGATAATACAATTTTCAAAGAAAAAGTTGCAAAAGATGCAAATGGAGATCCAACAGAAGAAAAAGTAATATTAGACCCTGATTTTACGACAAGAGCGGCCACTTGGACAACTCAGGTTGATGAAGGAAGCCAAACTGTGGGAGCAGATATTTCTGTATTCGATTGGACATACGCAAAAATGAAAGGGGCTTATTAGTATCATGCAAAAAAACAAATTATTTAATTGCTCACCTTTTTTAAGGTGGGCAATTGTTGTAATAATCAAGAGTGTAAAAATTAAAAAAATAATGAAAATTAGATACGCAATAATTTTTATAGTCGGACTAGCAACAAATTTCATTGTTGCTCAAAAAGGAGATTTAATGGGAACTATAATTGATACAGATTATAATGATGTTTTGCCATTTGCAAACGTAATTGTTAAAGGGTCTGAATCTGGAACAACTTCAGATTTTGAAGGAAAATACGAAATGGCTTTGGATGCTGGATCTTACACAATAATGTTCTCATTTATAGGATATAAAACGGTGGAGGTTTCCGAGATTATTATAAAGGCAGGAGAGGTTACAGAGATAAACGTTAATTTAAGTCCACTTAGTAATGAATTAACAGAAGTTGTGGTAAAAGCACAAACAGCAAAAAACACTGAAGCATCCCTTTTAAGTGTTCAAAAGAAATCAATTAATTTAATGGATGGGATTTCTGCTCAAACATTTGGTAAAATTGGAGCCAGCAACACGGCAAAGGCAATAAAAACTGTTCCGGGCGTATCCGTACAAAATGGCAAATATGTTTATGTCCGGGGTTTGGGAGATAGATATACAAAAACAATTCTAAATGGTGTTGACGTTCCTGGACTGGATCCAGATAGAAATACAATTCGAATGGATATATTCCCAACAAATATTTTGGATAATATTCAGGTAATAAAATCATTTACGGCAAATTTACAAGCAGATTTTACCGGGGGTATGGTTGACATTGTTACCAAAGACTTTCCAAATAGAGCCGAATACAGTGTTACTGTTGGTGCTGAGTATCGTCCGGATATGCATTTTAATTCAAATTATTTAAGTTACAAAGGGAGTAAATCTCAATTCCTGGGATATGACAGTGGATCAAGAGAAATGCCTTTATCCCGAGAAGCGGTTATACCAGCTCCTTCAGAACAGAACCCCAAGCTATCCTATATGACCAGTGTGTTTAACCCTGAATTAAAGGCTAAGAGGCAAAGTAACTATATGAATTCTAATATTGGTTTTACAGCGGGAAATCAATATGGCATTGGATCGGATAACAGATTAGGTTATTTGGCCTCAGCTTCTTACAGGTTAGATTATCTTTATTACGAGGATATTGAAAATAATAATTATAGAAAATCAGCAGATAAATCTGTGAATGAATTGGAACTAGACAAGGGTCAAGTTGGAGATATTGGTAGGGAGAGTGTATTATTTAGTGGTTTGGCCGGTTTGACTTTTAAAACGCCAAAGAACAAGTTTAAATTAACTGCAATGCACATTCAAAATGGTATTTCATCGGCAGGTTACCTAAGACAAGTAGTAAATTTTACCGATGCGGTGACAATTTTCAAAGACAATCTCGATTACAAACAAAGTCAAATTACCAATGCAATGCTTTCCGGAAAGCATTCCAACGAAAGTGGTTCATGGAATATTGAATGGAAATTAGCACCAACGATGTCGAAAATACAAGATAAGGATTCAAGAGTTACGCCCTTCGAGTATGATGTGGATACAGATACTTATTTTATCAGTGAAAGTTCAGCCGGTAGCCCATCAAGATATTGGAGAAATCTGGACGAACTTAATACTGTTGGTAAGATTGACCTAACGTATAGGCATCAAGTATTTAACAGAAAAGCACGCTTGCTATTTGGAGGCATTCACACCTATAAACAAAGAGATTTTAGCATAGATAAATATGTTTTCAGACCTAGGGGAAATCTTGGTCAGGCTTATGGGGGAGATGCTGATCAATTGTTAAAAACTCAGAATATTTGGACGGTTAGTACAGATGTAGGGACTTACGTTGTTGGAAATTACGAACCCACGAATACTTTTGATGCATCTCAAACTATTGCCGGGGTGTATGTTTCGGAAGAGTTTCAAATCACGGAAAGATTAAAGACCATTTTAGGTCTTCGTTTAGAAAAATTTGACATGTTTTATACGGGTCAAAATAATCAAGGAGATATAATATACAACAATGAGCAAGTACAGGGTAAGACAGATTTTTTTCCTGCTGTAAATTTTATTTTTGGCATGAATGATGAAACAAATATTAGAGCGACTTATGGTAGAACAACAGCCAGACCGTCCTTTAAGGAAGCCTCTATAACCCAAATTTTCGACCCTATATCAAGCACTACATTTAATGGCAATATTGATCTAAGACCTACTTATATTAATAATTTCGATGTGAGATATGAGAGGTTCGGAACAAATGCACAAATTTTAGCTGTGAGTGCATTTTACAAAAATTTTATTGACCCAATAGAATTGACTTATTTCGCATCTGCTTCAGATCAATTTATTCCTGAAAATCTGGGATCTGCAAATGTTTATGGAATAGAATTTGAGATAAGAAAAAATTTCGAATTTTTTACAGAAAGACTTAAAGGGTTGAGTATTAACGTAAATGTATCTTTGATTAAATCTGAACTTAAGATGGCCGAATCAGAACTAGAAAGGCGAAGGCTAAGTTTGAGAGATGGAGAAACCTTAAGTAATAAAAGAGAATTACAGGGGCAATCCCCATATTTGGTTAATGCAGGTTTGACCTACGCGAATGCTGAAAAAGGTTGGCAAACGAGTTTATACTATAATGTACAAGGGAAGACCTTACGGATTGTGGGAACAGGTGATGTGCCAGATGCCTATAGCATGCCATTTAATAGTTTGGACTACATATTAAACAAATCTTTTGGTAAAAAAAAGAGATCTACTATAAATTTTTCAATCAAGAATATATTAGATTCTGAACTTAAAAGCCATTACCGATCTTATAAAGCACATGATAAGATTTTTTCAAAACTAAGTCCCGGAAGAGGATTTAGCCTTGGGTATAGCTATAATTTTTAAGACTACTCACCGGGTGACTAATAGTCACCCGGTGAGTAAAGTGCTAATTACTTTTCTATATAGATAATTTCTGTAGTTACAACCGCAAATTGTCGAAACATTTCCATTACGCCACAATATTTTTCTTCAGATAAACGCACGGCTTTTATTATTTTATCCTTTTTAAAACTACTTCCATAAAATTTATAAACTACATGAACATTTTTATAATATTTGGGATGTTCTTCGGTCAAATCTGCCGTAACCTCGAGCACTATATTTTCAACTTCTGCTCTCATTTTTTTTAACAGAGAGACAACATCTAATCCAGAGCAGCCAGCTAAAGAATTTAACATCAATGCTTTAGGCCTGTACCCACTTCCAATGTCATCATTTTCAGATCCTGCATCGATCATTAAATTTCCACCAGGATTGGTAGATTCAAATTGCATATTACCTTTCCAGGTCGTTTTTATTTCAATTGCCATAATTATTTGTTTAATAGGTTAATTAATTTTTCTAAATCGGTTTGTATATGATTTGCTGTGATAACGATTCTATTCATATAATTTTTGTAGGTTGGATATTTAAATCTGGTTATTACGATATGATTATCTAACAAAGACGAAAATATTGCCTCATCATTACTGTAAATAACGGGATAGCTTTTATCGAATTTATATTTTTTATTGGAGTTCAAATTCGACGATATAAATTCTAAGTTGATCTTTAATTTTGATCGTTGCTCCGAGTATAATTTTTGAGCCTCAAGATAGGTTGCTAAATAGGCCGGATTGGTGGCAGATGCTGAGATAAAGTTAGATTCCTTTTTGATGGTTTCAATAAAATTTCTATTCCCACTTATCGCACCAACGGTTAACCCTATTGCTTTTCCAAGAGAAGAGACCATTATTTTGCTTTTCAATTTCTCCATTGGAATATTTTGAAATACACCCTCACCATTTTCTCCAACAATTCCCAAACTGTGAGATTCATCGATCACCAGGGTTACATTTTTATTAGGAGATATTCCATCCAAATAATTAAAATTGGTTGGAGTTACTTCCGAAGATAAAATTGCATCAACAGAGATCACTACTTCTTCAGGAATTTCATTCTGTAACTGTTTATTTAATTGACCATCAACAAAAAGAGGCAAACTATCTGGTCCAATTACCGCCGGATGCGTTTTAGGGTAATGATAGAATGAAGTTATTGTTTTGGATAGATATTCGATCACAAATTTTCCTGCTAACATGCCAGATGATATCGCTGCAGAATCCTGCGCTCCCACATCATCTGAAAATTGACTTTCAAATTTTCCGTATATAGATAGTTTTACATTGGAATTGCGTGAACTTCCATAAGATGTTCCCCATTTTCTAACATTGTTCGATAATATTTTCTGGAATTCATTTTGTGTTGCAATTCCTAAATAGGAAGTACCTCCGAAATATAGAAATTCTTCGCCCTTTACAGTTATTACTCTATCCGGAAAACTATCGATTACCATGCTTTATTATATAAGTGTAATACCCACTCCGTTTTGATCGCTATACGAAACAACTCCATTTTTTATTATTACACCTTCGGCAATGTCCTCGGACAATAATAGAGCACCATCCATATCAACATAGTCTAATAATGGCAATAAATGTGCAATTGCGGAGATGCCTACAGAAGATTCTGTCATACAACCAACCATTGTTTGCATATTTAAACTTCTGGCATTCAGCAGCATGCGTTTTGCTGATGTAAGACCACCGCATTTTACCAATTTCACATTTACCCCATGAAAATGATCATGACATTTGGCCACGTCGGATTCTATTTGACAACTTTCATCCGCAATAATTGGTAAGCTGGATTTTAAGAAAACTTCTCTATGTCCATCCCAATTATCTGCGATCAGTGGTTGTTCAATAAATTCGACCCCAAGTTTCTTTAGCTCTGTAGAATTATATATAGTTTCATCAACGGTCCACCCACAGTTAGCATCTACCCTGAAAATAGCATTCGTGTGTTTACGCAATTCTTTTATGATTTTAAGATCCTCTTTAGTCCCAAGTTTAATTTTATAAATAGGCCAGGGTATTTCTTTTAATTTGGCAACCATTTTCTCCACAGAATCTATTCCTATTGTATAATTCGTTTTAGGATTATCAGCAATATCAAGGTTCCAGTATTCATACAATTTCATTCCTTTTTTACGGGTATAGAGATCATAATAGGCGATATCCAATGCGCATAAGGCAAACATGTTATGCTTTAAATGCGGGAAAGTAAAATTCCAAAAGTTCTCGGGAGTTTGATCTAGACTGGATTCAATAATATGCTTTATAGACAAAAGATCCTCGGTCATTTTCTCAATGGTAATTCCATAATAAGGATTTGAAGAAGCCTCACCTAAACCTATAAATTCACCTTCTTGTAGTTCCACTATTAAAGTCTGCTGCATATCATAAGATTCTCGTGAAATTGTAAAAGTATGTTTCAAATGAAGTTCGTATGGCCTTAGTGTAATTTGCATGAATTGCGATTTTTTTATTAGGGACAAATTTAAATAAATTATATTTGCCCGAATCAAATTTTGATAAAAATGCCACTTATAAAGCCACTCTCACCAGAGACTAATCCTGAAGTAAAAAAATTAGCCGAATTCTTTAGCGAAACTTTGGGGTTTTGCCCAAATTCAGTCTTAACCATGCAAATACGTCCTGATATTGCAAAAGCATTTATCAATTTAAATATGTCGGTTATGGAAAATAAAGGACACGTTTCTTCGGCATTAAAAAGAATGATCGCTTGGGTGAGCAGTAATGCTTCAGGATGCAGATATTGCCAGGCGCACGCTATTCGAGCCGCAGAGCGATACGGAGCTGAGCAAGATCAATTAGACAATATTTGGGATTATAAGACACACGATTCATTTTCTGATGCGGAAAGAGCAGCTTTAGATTTTTCAATAGCCGCATCAATAATTCCAAACGCCGTAGATAAAAATATTAAGAAGAAATTATATCAATACTGGGATGAAGGAGATATTGTAGAAATGCTAGGAGTTATTTCATTATTTGGATATCTCAATAGATGGAATGACAGCATGGGAACAAGTTTGGAAGATGGCGCAACTGAGAGTGGAGAAAAATATTTAGGGAAGGTTGGATGGAATAAAGGAAAACATATTTAAAACTGGTGAATTTAAGGTCAAAATCTACTCGTTAATTTTGTTGATATTAAAATAAATGTTGCTGACATTTTACTACATTTACTAGAAAATAAATTGCTAGTATTCAATGTATTTCAATAAAAATATTATCTACCTCTTTCTGGTTTTAGGATTGTATGCGGAAATTGCCAGGTCACAGTCAAATACTCCTCCAAAGATAATAGCAATTGGAAATCAGGCCTATTGCCCATTAAGTAAAACAAATATAGTTACTGATTTTGATATTATTGACCCTGATGAATCTGAAATTAAAGCCTTATACATTCAAATTTCCACAGGGTACAGGTTAGGAGAAGATGTTCTTTCTCTTTCAAATGTTTCAGATCATCCGAATATTACCGTAAAATGGAGTGTATCTGAGGCAAAATTGACTTTGGAGAGCTCAGATACAGGAATTGAGAGGTTAAATGATATCATTGCTGCTGCTAAAGATGTTATATTCGAAAGTAGTAGTTTGAATATTTTTGGTGAAAAATTCTTTTCTTTTACAATTGGTAATGCAAATTATCTGCCATCTACGGGGCATTACTACGAATTTGTTCCCAAAATAGGAATAACCTGGACACAAGCCCGTAATGCGGCTGCTGGATTAAATTTTTATGGATTACAAGGTTACCTGGCTACAATTACAAGATTTGAAGAAGCAAAATTATCCGGAGAGCAGGCAGCAGGTGCAGGATGGATCGGTGGGAGTGACGCAGCTGTTGAGGGCCAATGGGAATGGGTTACCGGGCCTGAAGCAGGTACCAATGATGCCCTGTTCTATAGAGGACAATACCCGACTGGTAATACTGTAACTTATTCATTCTGGAATACACTTGAGCCAAATAATTTGGGAGATGAGGATTATGCACATATAACGGCACGAAATGTTGGAATTAGAGGTTCCTGGAATGATCTGAGCAATACAGGAGGGAGTTCTGGAGATTATCAACCAAAAGGATATATCGTTGAATATGGAGGTATGCCAGGCGATCCGATGATAGATATTTCAGCGTTTACAAAAATCTATATTCCGGCGTTAGATTCTATTCAGGACGGGAGCACTTGCGGAGCGGGCAAAGTGACTTTAACCGCTGAACCTGCAGATATTTCTCCTTCTGCTCAGGTCCATTGGTTTGATACAGATTCTTCAACAGCACCTTTATTTACAGGAACTACGTTTATTACACCCATTCTTTATGCTACAAGATCGTACTATGTTCTTGCTTCTGAAAATAGTTGTTTTGATGGGATAAGAACAGAAGTGGTGACAAATGTATTTGAAATACCGGTTATTCAGGCTTCAGTTGAACTTAAAAACTGTGATGAAGATGGTAATCCAGATGGATTTGTAGATTTTAATTTAAGGGAAGCAGATGAGTTTATTAGCTTAGGAGACGATAGCCTGATCATTAATTATTATATCTCGTATTCGAATGCTGACAAGGATATGAATCCAATTGATCCATCCCCTTTTAATAATGCTTCGGGGAGTATTGTTTATGCTCGCGTGGAAAATATCGATGGTTGTCATGATATTGCAACGGTGACATTAAAAGTCTCAACTACCACTTTCCCTCCGGGCTTTGACCAAAAATTAAATGCTTGTGATGACGATGATACAATAGATGGATTAAGCACTTTCGATCTTACGGAGGCATCGGATTTTTTTTTAGCACAATTACCACCGGATCAAAACTTAACCGTGCAATACTACAGAAATTTAACAGATGCTCAATTGGAGGAAAATGAAATCCTTCCGCAGAATAATTATAAGAATGAGATACCATTTTTGGAAACTCTTTATGTACGGGTGGAGAGTACTGATAATGGAGATTGTTTTGGTATTGGTCCACATTTGGTTCTGAATGTAGATCCACGACCCGAATTTGATGTAATACCAAATGAATTTGTATGCTTGAATCTGCCCCCCATTACTTTAAGAACAATGAACCCATCTGATAATTATACTTATGAATGGACGGATGAAAGTGGGAATATTATTGGCACACAATCTAATCTAGAGGTGTCGTCCGGTGGGAAATATACCGTAATTGCCACTTCCAACTTGAATTGTAGATCTTTCCCGAAAACGGTTACCGTGGACGAATCAATCGTCGCTACAATTACGGAGGAGGATATCACGGTTATTGATGATTCTGATAATAATTCGATCACAATTCATAATGCTAATAATAATTTAGGAATTGGCGATTATGAATTTGCTTTAGATAATGCTTATGGGCTCTACCAGGATGAACCTTATTTTGAAAATATAATACCGGGTATTCACACAATCTATGTTAGAGATAAGAACAATTGTGGAATTGCTATGATAGAAGTACCTGTAATTGGATTTCCAAAATTTTTTACGCCTAACAGCGATGGATACAATGATACCTGGCAAGTTCTTGGTATTAACGAATTCTATTATCCGACGTCGATGATCTATATATATGACAGGTTCGGAAAACCTGTTTTCACTATGAATGCGACCGGTGAAGGATGGAATGGTTTTTATAATGGTTATTTATTGCCTTCTAATGACTACTGGTTCTCGGTTTTGCTAACCGATAAAAATGGAATAACAAGAGAAAGGCAAGGACATTTTAGTTTGATTATCAGGTAATTAATACTTTTTTTCTGGGGAATGACAAATTCTCCTAAATTATTTTTTCCCTGAAACAACGATTACTATCTCACCTTTTGGCGGTTTGTTCGTATAATGATCCAACACTTCCTTTATAGTTCCGCGAACAGTTTCTTCAAAAAGTTTTGTCAATTCCCTGGAAACAGAAACTTGTCTGTCCTCACCAAAATATTCCTCAAAATTCGTTAGTGTCTTGATCAGCTTGTGTGGAGATTCGTAAAATATCATGGTTCGAGTTTCTTCGGCCAAAAATAAGAGACGTGTTTGACGCCCTTTTTTTACCGGTAGAAAGCCTTCAAAAACAAACTTATCGTTTGGCAGACCACTATTGACCAATGCCGGAACAAAAGCCGTTGCACCCGGCAAACATTCCACCTCAATATCATTTTCTATACAAGATCGGGTCAACAAAAAACCCGGGTCGGAAATTGCAGGAGTACCTGCATCGCTTATCAATGCAATGCTTTCACCACTTTTTAGTCTTTCAACAATTCTATTTACCATTTTGTGTTCGTTGTGCATATGATGGCTTTGCATTTGAGTAGAAATTTCAAAATGTTTGAGCAGTTTTCCTGAAGTTCTGGTATCTTCCGCTAAGATCAGATCAACTTCTT
>DAOUPU010000257.1 GCA_030625995.1 Flavobacteriaceae bacterium | reverse complement strand
TGGAATTGGTGCTAAAACAGAAGTGAATGGGATACCAAGAGATACGGAGATCTCAACAGCAAGACTGGGTTTGATTTATGCCGTACCCATTGCAAAAAAGCATACACTCAAGTTAACTTATCTTTCTGGTATTCGATTTAGAAAGGGACCAGATTTTGATTCAGTTTCCCTGAGTTATCAATACCGGTGGAACAAACAGAAATAATAATAATAAATCAATAAATTAAATTTTAAAACAATGAAAACAAAGTACTTATTTTTTATAGCAATCTTATTAATTGGATTTAATATGCAGGCTCAAGATGAAGAGAAATCTGATGAAACAGTCCAGCAAGATGATCAGGATCGTGCAGCAAAAGCTATGGATGCAACTGCCACACAGTGGAGTTTCCAATTGGCCTATCAAATGATGCCGGATTATCATACAGGAAAATTGAATGACGGAATAACTGACCGGCCTCTAGGACTTGATAATTATCTGCAATTGCGTATTGTAGCTCCGGTTCCGTTAAAATCGATGACAATTCTACCTCGGGTTACTTTTCGCCATTACGAAGATCTTCAGAAAAAAAAATCTGGATTTGGTAATACAGAAATTTTTGCGCTCATAATTCCTAAAGCCACGGATTGGGGCACAGGTAGAGCGGGTATTGGCCCATTAATTACAACTCCTGGAAATAAAGATGTCGCAAAAGATGAATGGGGCTATGGTTTTAGTGCTGCAATAGTTAACAATAGCGGACAATGGTTTTATGGTTTGCTTTTTACACAATCATGGCGTAGTGTTGATCCAAATGCACTACAACCAATTCCTTTGATAGCATCAGAAGATCAAAGTACATCCAATATAAACCCATTGGGTATTGCTCCGTTTCTGGCATATAGATTTGGCACAACAGGAATGTATGTTCAAACCGCTGATATAGTTGCATTATATGACTGGAATACCAAAGGGTTTTATTTACCCCTTGGAGCAAGATTCGGTAAAGTATGGGTTATGGAAAAAGCATCATGGAATGCCTATGTGGAATATAGAACCAGTGCTATTTACGAAGACTGGCAAGGACCGGCAGTAAAAAATTCATTTAGAATCAACCTCTCATATACAATGCCTGTTGGAAAATAATAGATGCTTTGGAAATCATAAAATCAAGAAATAGAAATTACTTAGACAATGAAATTATTTAAAAAAGAAGAACCAACCAAAGCTCAGTTAGAGCGAGGAGTTGGTATATTAGATAGTTTGAAAGTGGTCATCAATGTATTGTATGCCTTAATGATCTTTCAGGTCTTCCTTATTTTACCCAGACCTGATGATCCTGAATTGCAATATTATTCATTAGCGCAAATATTCAGTGATAATGCTATGAAGTTAGTGGTTATTGTAGTAGGATTAATTTTAATAATAACGTATTGGATCCAGTTTAATAAACAATTGGGAAATCTGGTAAGAAGTTCACCAACACATGCTGCTCTGGCTATTATTCAAATGATCTGTTTGATGTTGTATATCTATTTTGTGAGATTTGATATGGAGTTTGATGGAATGACACTTGCTTTACAAATGGAAAGTATTTTTTTGGCTTTAGCCGGATTTATTGGCGTTTATAATTGGATGTATGCTAGAAAAAATAATTTAACATCTGATCAAATTAATGAAAGTGAAGAGCGAACTATTCTTTATCATATTTTGCCCGAACCCATAGCTTCGTTATTCTCTTTACCATTTGCTTCAATTAGCCCTGCAGCTTGGTCTATATCATTTTTGGTCGTTATTCCTTTAGGGTATATTTTAAAAAAAATAGGTGTAAACCGAAATAGCAAAATATCAGATAAAAAAAAGTAATGACTGATACCACTGAAACATCAAGATCAAAATTAGTACTAGGGGGTATAATCTTAGTGGTGGGATTTATGAGCCCTTTATTGATACCATTGGTAGTGGACTCAGATTTATCTGTTTCTTATAAAAGAATATTATCCGGTTTACTGGCTTTTGGTATTCCCGAACTATTTATGATCATTGCTGTTGCTGTAATGGGTAAACAAGGCTATGAATTTTTAAAAAATAAGGCATTAAATTATTTAAAGGTATTTGCTCCTTCAGATGAAGTGAGTTTGACCAGATATCGAATAGGCTTGGTTATGTTTAGTTT
>DAOUPU010000238.1 GCA_030625995.1 Flavobacteriaceae bacterium | reverse complement strand
TGGTTATTGGTCTAAATACATTTGAAGTTTGATCAATATTATTATATATTTAATGTTTACCAATGCATTCATTTATAAAAGAAGTTTTACATGAAGATTAAATTAAGTCTCCTGTTTTTGCTGATTACGGGTATAAGTTGTTTTATTGGTTGTCAAAAACAAGATTCAGTAAAAGAACAAAAGCCTAACATAATTTATATTTTGGCAGACGATCTCGGATATGGAGAGTTAGGGGTTTACGGTCAGAAAAAGATTAAAACCCCAAACATTGATGCATTAGCTGCTTCAGGTATATTATTCACACAACATTATTCCGGTGCACCGGTTTGTGCTCCTTCACGCTATATGTTAATGACGGGTAAACATGCCGGACATGCTAGAATTAGAGGAAACGATGAATGGGCTGAAAGAGGAGATGTTTGGAATTTTGAAAAAGCAGTGAATGATCCAAATTTAGAGGGACAACGCCCTATATTGAACAGTACCGTAACTTTGGGAGAAATATTACAGAATGCGGGCTACAAAACGGCAATTGTTGGAAAATGGGGTTTGGGTGCTCCACTGACAGATGGTACTCCTAATAAAAATGGTTTTGACTTTTTTTATGGCTATAACTGTCAACGCCAAGCGCACCAATTATATCCGAAACAC
This sequence comes from Flavobacteriaceae bacterium, assembly GCA_030625995.1. Lineage (GTDB taxonomy): Bacteria > Bacteroidota > Bacteroidia > Flavobacteriales > Flavobacteriaceae > Lutimonas. The sequence continues at coordinate 2,759 of DAOUPU010000238.1, read as the reverse complement.
TTATGGATAAATGAAGAGAAAGACTGGTTAAATAATGAAATAATTGCTCCCGGTACTAAATTGGACAAAGGAGTAGATATTTTTACTTTAGAAAGTTATCAAAAATATGATCAGAAAGATTATGCCCCGGCAAAAATGCAAACTGAGGTATTAGGGTTTATTGAAGAAAATAAAGACCAGCCTTTTTTTATGTACTATGCCTCTCCCTTACCACATCTACCTCTTCAGGTGCCGCAAGAATACGTAAATAAGTATGTAAAAATATTCGGAGAGGAAGAACCTTATGTAGGTGATAAAGGATACTTCCCAAATCGATATCCTCATGCTGCCTACGCCGGTATGATTACATATTTAGACGATCAGGTTGGTGAAATTGTGGCAAAATTAAAGGAGCTAGGCATTTATGAGAATACTTTAATAGTGTTTACAAGCGACAATGGTCCAAGTTACACAGGCGGCGTAGATGCTGAATTTTTTAATAGCGCCAACCCTTTCCCAAATAACTATGGCAGAACCAAGGGGTTTACTTATGAAGGTGGTATAAGGGTGCCCATGATCGCTAGTTGGCCGGGAAAGATCAAATCCGGTACTATAACTGATCATATTTCAGCTTTTTGGGATGTATTGCCAACATTTACTGAGTTGGTTAAAGTTAATGCTCCGGAAGATGTCGATGGTATAAGCTTCTTACCTAGTTTAATTGGGGGGAGAGAACAAGGTGAGCACGATTTTTTATACTGGGAATTTCCTAGTTATCAGGGGCAACAAGCAGTAAGAATGGGGGATTGGAAAGGTATACGAAAAGATATCTTTAAGGGAAATATGGAAGTCGAATTGTATGACCTGAAAAATGACCTGGCGGAAACAACAGATGTATCAGATCAGTATCCGGATATAGTGGCGCAAATAGAAATAATAATGGAAAGTGAGCATACTCCGGCGGAAATTGAAAGATTTAAAATAAAGCAATTAGGAGATTAAATAATTAAATTAATAATATTTCATAATGAAGTATAAGTTTATATATATAATATTAAGTATTTTAATATCAGTAAGTTCGTGTAAAGAATATAAAGAAAAAAAGGTTCAAGATCAAAAACCAAATATTATCATTATTTATGCTGACGATCTGGGAATTGGAGACGTTAGTAGTTATGGATCCACAGAGTTACTAACACCAAATATAGACCGTATTGCCAATGAAGGAATAAAATTTACTAACGGTTATGCAACGTCTCCTACCTGTACACCAAGTCGCTATTCTTTATTGTCCGGGACTTATCCTTTTCGTAAAAAAGGTGCTCAGGTTTTACGCGGAAATGCACCTTTATTATTTGATCTGGGAAAACAAACTTTGCCATCAATGTTAAGAGATGCTGGATATTATACGGGAGTAATTGGTAAATGGCATCTAGGTCTGGGAGATGAAAATCTGGATTGGAACGACAAAGTTTCCCCCGGGCCCCTTGAAATAGGCTTTGATTATTCTTATGTCATGGCATCTACTAATGATAGGGTGCCCTCTGTTTACGTTAAAAATCACAGTATTGTAAATTTAGATCCCGAAGATCCAATTGAGGTAAGTTATAAAGAAAATTTTGAAGGAGAACCCACCGGAAAAGAAAACCCTGAGATGCTGAAAGTACATCCAAGTCACGGACATGATATGAGCATACACAATGGAATTTCCCGTATTGGATTTATGAAAGGAGGAAAGTCGGCCTTGTTTATAGATGAGGATATGGCAGATGATTTTTTGTTGGAAGCCAAAAATTATATCACAGACCATAAAAACGAACCATTTTTTCTATTTTATTCCTTACACCAACCACATGTGCCAAGAGTTCCTCATCCTAGATTTGCCGGCAAATCTGGTTTAGGCCCCAGAGGTGATGTTATTTTGGAGGCAGACTGGGACGTTGGCCAATTATTAGACCATTTGGAAGTTTTGGGGCTTTCAGAAAATACAATTGTTATATTTAGCAGCGATAACGGACCTGTTCTGGATGATGGATACAAGGATGATGCAGTTATAAAAATTGGAAAACATACACCTAGTGGCTTATTGAGAGGGGGCAAATACAGTCTGTATGATGCAGGAACTCATGTCCCGTTCATGGTACGATGGAAGGGGACTATTAAACCCGGAGTTTCAGATGCTTTGGTTTGCCAAATGGATTTTACGGCATCCTTCGCAGCAATGACGAAGCAAGAGAATAAAACTATTGACAGTGAAAATATATTGGATGCCTTATTGGGAATTTCAAATTATGGCAGGGATAATTTAGTATTGGGTCAAAATAATATCACGGCCTTCCGACAGGGGGACTGGATATTGATACCACCTCATCAAGGACCAAAGATCTTTGGATTTGTAAATATAGAATCAGGAAGAGATAGTATTTATCAATTGTATAATATTAAAGATGATGAGGGTCAGCAAGATAATTTGGCTTTTGAGCTTCCTGAAAAAGTGGAAGAAATGCAGGAGGTATTGGACAGAATTAAATCAAAAATTTTAAAGTGAAAAATATAACAACAGCAATTTATTTCATCGTATTTCTATCTCATGCAGGCTTTTCGCAGCAAGCAAAGTATCCATTTCAAAATTCTGAATTGACCGTTGAAGATCGCATAACAGATTTGCTTGCCAGGATGAGCCTTGAAGAGAAAGTGAGGCAAATGGATATGTACAAAGGTGGGGATTTTAAAGATGGAGAAAATTTTTCCGGGTCAAAAACATATGCTACTATTGGAAA
>DAOUPU010000164.1 GCA_030625995.1 Flavobacteriaceae bacterium | reverse complement strand
ACACCCTCCATGGGCTGAAGGTTGGATCTGGACAGGCGATCAGGGTATGTTAGTTGCAGCCCTAACCGATATGTTGGCAATTAAAAATGAACTGGCAGTTTGGATCACGAAAAACAATATAGATCCAAATTTTGATATTCTTGACTTTGAAAAAAATACTCGTTCAAATATATCACTTATCGGTATCGGTATCAAGACCGCGTTAATTGGTAAAACTGATGGTATTATTCGGGAAGCACCCTGTTTATCCAGCTTTGGTCCAAACCATGGAAATGATTACCTGGCAGGACGAGGTATAATGATGCGATATATTGGGGCCAGCGAAGAAAAAGCTTTTCTTGGAATTGATCTAAATGAAAATATTACGGCAACAGTAGATGCTATTTGGCAAACACGTGACTTGGAAAATAATCAATTTCAACCAGAATTTACAAGTATAGAAAATGACGAGCTTTATATTGAACAGTTCAGAGAACTATGGGGTCTGGCAGATGATATTCGTGAGTGGGATATAAAAAAAATGAAAGAACAGAATAAAAACGGTGTTTGTCAATCTATTGGACTTGATGCCTTGGGTGCAGCGATTAAATTGTTGTAATGGCACTTAATTAGTCTCTTCAAGAAAACAAATGATTTTTCAAGTCTTTGATAAGAAAACGTCAAAGATGAGGCTTTCGAAGTTTTGAAAATCAAGGAGTTCACTTTCGTGAATGACTGTTTTCAAAACGAGAGTAACGAAGTATTTGGCGTATTCTTGCAAAGACTAATTATCATATAAAAATGGTTAATTGATTGGTTATCAAACCTAAATTTTAACTTGTCAAATAAAAGATAAATAAACGATTTAATATGAAATTGGAACTAATTAAAATTACAGGATCTGTTTTGTTAGCAGTTTCACTGTTATCCTGTGATAAAATTGATAATCCCAAATATTCGGAAAAACTCCCAAACGTATTATTAATATGTATGGATGACCTGAGACCCGAATTAGGTTGTTATGGAAATACAATTATCAAATCCCCCAATATTGATAAGCTTGCTTCCGAGGGTGTCACTTTTATCAACCACTTTGTTCAGGTGCCAACTTGCGGAGCTTCCAGATATAGCATGTTAACAGGAAATAGACCTGATGACAAGATATTGCTTGGAAATAGTATTGAATATAAAACAACTTCAGATAGGCCCGAAACATTTATTCATCACCTAAAGAACAACGGATATTATACGGTTGGTATGGGTAAGATCAGCCATTCTGCTGATGGATTGGTTTATGGATATACAGATCCCGTTTCGGATAAAAAAGAATTACCACTTAGTTTTGATGAGTTTGTGTTTGATGCGGGTAAATGGAAAACAGGATGGAATGCTTTTTTTGCTTATGCCAATGGAGAGAACAGGCAGTCGATGAAAAGGCAGGTAAAACCTTATGAAGGAGCAGATGTTGCAGACGAAGGTTATCCGGATGGATTAACGGCAAACCTGGCAATTTCCAAATTAAACGAACTAAAAAATAATGATAAACCATTTTTCCTGGGGGTAGGTTTTTTTAAACCGCACTTGCCATTTAATGCTCCTAAAAAATATTGGGATCTTTACAACAGAGAAGATATCCCGTTATCTTCAACTCCTTATATTCCTGAGAACGTAAATACTGCCAGCTTACACAATAGTGGTGAATTCAATGGGTACCAATTAACTGATGAAACGGCCTCACTTCAAAAACCTTTATCAGATGATTATGCCAGAAAAGTGAAACATGCATATTATGCAAGTATTAGTTATGTGGACGCTCAAGTTGGCAAAGTATTGGATGAGCTGAAACGATTGGGGTTAGAGGACAATACAATTGTAATTCTTTGGGGTGACCATGGATGGCACCTGGGTGATCAATTGACCTGGGGAAAACATACTTTGTTTGAAAAAGCCTTGAAAAGTGCATTAATTATTAGAAATCCGAAGGCTAAAGAGAAGGGATTTAGAGCAGAAGGAATAGTAGAAAGTATAGACCTCTACCCTACTATTTTAGAATTATGTGGCCTTGAGGCTCAAGAACAAATCGAAGGTAGAAGTTTGGTACAACAGTTAGAATCACCTTCTGCAAGTGGTAAGGAAGCTGCATATGGTTATTTCAAAAAAGGCATCACTATGCGAACCGAAAAGTTCAGGCTAACAAAATATTTTAGAGTAGAAACACCAACGATAGAAATCTATGACCTGTTTAATGATCCTGAAGAATCCAGGAATATTGCTAAAGATAATGCTGAGATTATAGAAGAACTAATGCCTCTTTGGGAGAAAGGAAATACCGGGTTATATAATCCATTGCCTTAATTCTATAGAATATGATTTGACAAGACAATAATGGTATAACCACGAACCTGCCGGTCGGACAGGCGGGTTTAATGGGAAACTTATGAGACATAATTGGTATTGATTGTTGAGGGGTGGCCTTCAAGAATTTGATGTTCTAAATAAAATGAAAACTTAGTAAAACCGAGAAGTTGAGAGCTTGCTCGAAAATCACTCGGCTGCACTTAGTTTTTATAAAATTTAGGTTATTAAATTATTGAAGGCCCTGATTTTCCTGCCTCGCCGGCAGGCGGGTTTGTTTCGTTTTTTTATCAAGAAAAAAATGAAATGCCAGTCCGGCATAAGGACATAAAATTAAATTTTCCATTAAAATAACATTAGAACAACAATAATTTATAATCATGAGAATATTTGTAGGCTGTTATACCAAAAAAATTAATGAAGAACTAGTGGGAAAGGGAGAAGGCATTTATAGCCTTGAATTTAATCAAACTAGTGGACAAATAAAATTGATTGATGTACTTCCTTGTTTGAATCCTAGCTATTTGACTATTTCGAACAATGGTAAATTTTTATACGCCATTGAAGAAATTCCACTAAATGAGTCTCCAAAAATTAAAGCATTCAAAGTAAATCCAAAAGGTAACACCCCTTCCCTAACCTTGATCAATGAACAAGACCTTCCCGGTTCCTATTCCTGTCATCTTAGCTTGTCAAATACACAAACACATTTAGCAGTAGCGTCGTATATGTCTGCCAATGTATTGGTTTACCCCATTGATTCAAATGGAGGAATTCTTCCATTTACCCAAAATATTCAACACGAAGGCTCCGGACCTAATAAACTCAGACAAGAAGCTCCACATGCCCATATGATTTATCCATACGGTTCCAAAGGTATATTTGTTGTTGATCTGGGTTTAGATGTAGCAAAGTATTATGCGCTCGAAGAATCAACAGGAAAAATGATTGAATCTCAAGAATTGGACATAAGTGTTCAAAAAGGAGCTGGTGCAAGACATATGGTGATAGATCCTGATTCGGACTTTGCTTTTGTTTTTTCCGAGCTTAGTACTGAAATTTTTAGTTTCCGGATGGTTGGCAAAAGGTTCGAGTTTTTAGAAGCTGTAGATACGCTTCCTGAAGACTCGACAGATACACCTAGTGGAGCAGCTATTCGTATACATCCAAATGGAAAATATCTTTATGTATCGAATAGGAGCAATAATTCAATTACTATATTTCAATTTGATAAGCAATCTGAAAAATTATCTTTGTTGGCTTATGAAGCCTCCGGAGGTAAAACACCAAGAGAGATCAACATTGATCCCAGCGGAAAGTGGCTACTTGTGGCCAATATGGATTCGGATAATATTGTTGTTTTTAGCATCAACCAAAGCAATGGTTTATTGAAAAAAAATAATGTCTTCAAAGGAATTAATTCGGCTTGCTGCATTCAATTTCTTGAAAATTAGTCACTTCTTCACTCAAAAAGTAAGGTCGAACCTCCTATTCCGTCAAAAAAAATATAAATTTATTTTAATTAAATGGTTAATACAGATCACACTTTGCATAGAATAAATGATCCTTTTAATTCCAAAACAAGAAGGCTTTATTACATCTACGCGCTTGTGGTTGCATTGATAAGTTTGGCTTGTACCAATGACGAAATAGATGATTTCGATTCTACACCTGTCGATAAAGATGTATGGGATATTCCTAAAACAAAGGTAATAGATGGAGGAGCCGGTAGAGATGGTATCCCATCTATAAACAATCCGAAATTCGTTGCCTTGGAAGATGTTAATTATATTCTGGATACGGATTTGGTCTTAGTCCTTAGTGAAGGAGAAATAACTCATATTTACCCGCATAAGATCCTTGATTATCATGAAGCTATCAATGATGGTATTCTTGGGAACAACACTGCCATTACTTATTGTCCCTTAACCGGTACGGGTATTGGTTTTAAGGGGTTGATAAACGGCTCAAAAACTACTTTTGGAATTAGTGGTCTCGTTTATAAGAACAACCAAATACTTTTTGACAGATTAACCGAGAGCTACTGGTCGCAAATCACAAGGAAAGCTGTTCACGGAGAATTAAGAGGAAGATTGGCAAAAACTGTCACATTATTTGAAACCACCTGGGAATCGGCAAAATCACTTGTTCCCGATGCACTTGTACTATCTAAGGATACAGGATTTAGTCGTGTTTACGAGCAATATCCATATTTAGATTACAGAACCAACCATGAATTCTTGATCTTTCCGGTGGAGGAAGAAGATGACAGATTAGAAGCGAAAGAGAGAGTTTATGGTGTTTTAGGAAATATAGATATCAGAACTTATCCTATAAGTCATTTTGATAATAATGTTTCTCTAATTAAAGATTTTTTTGATGGAAAGTCTCTTCTTATAGTAGGAAGTCAAAAAAATCAATTCATTACAGGGTTTATTCACGAGTCCGGAATAGATTACACTGCACTTCAAGATCAATTCCCTTTGGTTTTTGAGGACAGTAGGGGAAATAAATATGATGTTTTAGGAAGGGCTCTTGAAGGGCCGGATCAAGGTAAAAAACTTAAACAAGCAGATGCGATGATGGGCTATTGGTTTGCCTTAGTCGATTTCTTTGGTCGTCCACAGATCCATATTAAATAATAATGAGATTTCATCATGTTAATTATAACTCAGATATTCAATCAAATTTTAATTGATAATCTGAAATTTCCGCTGAATAGACACTTCCTTTAATTCCTACATCCATTCCCATGTCATATGGAGAAGGTGGCATCCACTGGCTTCTGATTCCTTCAATACTCATTGTGCCTTTTGGATTTAATTTAACAAATGCATACAATGGGTCCTTATAAGAAGCTATATTAGGCAGCCATTTATAACTTTCATAAAATTCCTTGGGGAATCGTTCATTACTTTTATATTTATCAGACATCCATTGATAAGACATACTATTAATATCAACATAGTTTATCCCATTTTGACGGTGATGGTAATCAATGTGATTATGACCATTCAAACAACAGACGATTTTTTCCGCTTGCTCCTCCATAATTTTTTGCAACATCAACTTGTTTTTTACTCCCCATTGATAATGCCATAAACTTTGATGAGAAAATATAATCGTCGGCAATATTGCAGCCTTTAAATCGGCATTGAACCACTCTATTTGCTCGTTATTTATATAGGTTCTTAAACTGTCATCAACATAGAAATTGGCTTTGTTATAATCAATGAACTTTCCGTCCTGATACAAAAAATTTGCATCCAGAACTATAAAGTGAAAACCTTGGAAATCATACGAATAATAAGTTTTTGGCATACCCCAAAAATCTAACATTTCTTGCTTGGATTGTTTGTCCATGTCATGATTTCCTAATACGTGATATTTTGGGCCTTTATAAGTTTCCCATATTTCCAGAAAGTCATTGTTTTCATTTTCTGCCATACAGAAGTCTCCCATTTGAATAATAAAATCAACATCACGTTCATTAGCTTCATTTATAAATGTTTCTAATCTTTT
>DAOUPU010000082.1 GCA_030625995.1 Flavobacteriaceae bacterium | reverse complement strand
AATATGATCTACGATACCTGTGATGCAATTGTAGCTGAAAATAAAGTAAATAATGATTATAAGAACTTTGAATTTGAGTTGATTCGTTTTTCATCTTCGACATCACCTTTTTCCGAAGAAGAATTTACACAAAAAGATGAACGGGTTTTAGTTGATGAATTGTTTGATGTTGTTTATAAACACTATCAAAATAAAATTGAACGGAACGCGGTAATGGCATTCCCTGTAATCAAAGATGTCTACGAAAAACAAGGGGATCGTTATGAAAGAATTTTGGTTCCTTTTACTGACGGAGTTAAAACATTATCGGTATCAACAAATTTAAAAGAGGCATACGAAAGTCAGGGAAAACAGCTGGTAAACGATTTTGAGAAAAATATTACATTGGCCATAATTGATGATATGTGGAAAGATCATTTACGTAAAATGGATGATCTGAAACAATCGGTTCAGAATGCAACCTATGAACAAAAAGATCCTTTACTCATCTATAAATTTGAGGCTTTCGAATTGTTTACAATGATGCTTGATAAGGTAAATAAAGAGGTGTTGTCCTTCTTGTTTAAAGGAGAATTACCTAGTCAGAGTCCTCAACAAGTTTCCCAAGAGAGAGAACGTAAAAGAGAAAAAATGCAACTCAGCAAAGAGGATTATCAAAGCCCAACTCAGAGTTCTCAAGCACATCAAACGCAGCAACCGCAAATAACAGAGACCATTGTTAGAACGGAACGTAAAATTGGCAGAAATGAAAAGGTTACTATTAAAAATATTACGAATGGTCAGAGTAAAGTGGTGAAATTCAAACAGGCAATACCCTTAATTCAAAAAGGTGAATGGGTCATTGTGAACGAATAGAAAAAATTTAGTCAAATAGTAAATCCAGCGTTTTTTGTCGCTGGATTTTTTTTGTGCCGGTTTCTTGAAATATATCAACTAAAAATATTTCTTTCGGAATCTCATACTTGCCTAAGGTTTTTAGTTTTGAAATCAGATCCTTATAAATACCTAACTCTTCAGAGTCATTTGAACTGCTTTCAATTAATAAAATTAATTTTTCACCCAAGATATCATCTGGCATAGAACTAATAAAGAATCTACCAAAGATAATTTCTTGAAGTTTTTTTTCAACTTGTTCCGGTATTATTTTTACACCACCACTGTTAATTATATTGTCAAATCTTCCTAACCATTCAAACTGACTGTCTGAGTAAATTTTTACCAGATCCTTAGTAACTATTACCTTATCAGATATGTCTGTAGAATCGATCACTAAGCATCCATTTAAATCAGTTAATATTTCAATACCAGGCAGCACATTAAAATATATTTCATTGGCAGAATTAGTACCATCCAAAACAATGTGATTTAATTTCTTTACCGCTATGTGAGAAACGGTTTCTGTCATTCCAAAAGTAGCGTAAACCTCAGTTTTTACAGTTTGTATTTCGTTTAGCATGTTTTTTGATATAGGTCCACCTCCAACAATTAATTTCTTTATATGGCTTATTTTGCCCAAAGAATGATATAATTGCAGGGGTACCATTGCCGAAAAATCATAATCTTTGGTTATATTTTCAAGCGGGTCGATCTTCGTTTCCACAATATCTAAATCCCACCCAAGGACCAGCGCTCTTACCAACATCATTTTGCCGGCAATGAAATTTGTTGACAAGCATAAAAGTGCTTTGGTTTTCGCTATCAATTCAAAATATTCACCTGTCGCCAAAGCTGAATTGACCATATGCTTTTTTTTAATCTTTACCGATTTTGGTCTTCCTTTAGAACCCGAAGTACTTACAATTATAAAATCCAGATTATCAAACCAATCCGTTATAAACCAGAATATTTCTTGGTATTTACCTCTAGTATAAGCGATTAAATCATCTGTAGAATCAAAGGAAATTCCGTTCAATTTAAATTCTTTATGATATTTCAATGCTTTCATAAGTGAATCCTTATCTATAGATGTATGACGAATTATTTAATACCAATTTCTAATTATTTTCATGAGGATCTGTCAGAAATTGCCTGGGATCTTCAATCTTACCAAATAATTTGTTTTTCCAATTTTCCCAACGATATCTCTTAGAAAAAATAAGGAGTACCAAAGGATACAAAATTAATACTGGCAAAAGCATCTCCATACCTACCGATGGTTCCGAAATATCTATATACAAAGCATCTGTCTGAAAGACCATCCAATCCGTGGTAACTAAAAAGGCGGCAATCACATTATTTGATGCGTGAAGCCCTAAAGAAAGTTCCAGACCGTTGTCCATCAATGTTGCTATTCCATAGAATAAACCAGTTCCTATATAAAAAATCATGGTGACGTTCCCCATTTTTTCAACCTCCGGGTTCATAAAATGCAAGGATCCAAAAATAACGGAAGTTATTAATAAGGGAAACCACCTGTTTCCTGATAAGATACCAAAGCCTTGCATGAGATAGCCCCTAAAGACCAACTCTTCCGCACTCGTCTGAAATGGTAAAAATAAAAACGATACTAAAAGCAAAATCAAAAAGGGTATTGGTTTGAAATTCCATATATAATCCTCAGGGAATGAGGCTATTTGAATTGTAATTATGATAGCCGAAATGGCTCCCCATAATAAAAATGCAAAAAATACACGACTCCAATCCAGTTTTTCCCTAGATGTAATAATATCCAGAAACTGTTTATGATGCAAATATTTGACACATAGGTACAAGATGCAGATTGCCGCAATAAAGGTGAAGATCATTAGAAACAGATACAAATTATTATCCATTTCTATACTCATAAAACTATCTTCAGCTCCTTTTAGAAAATCCGTCCAATTAAAATCCAATTCAATAAAAGCTGCTATAGATAATGGAATTGCCGCAAACTGTACTCCAATAAATATTAGAGTTATAGTCAAAACATATCTCCACCATTCATTTTTTCCTTTAAACCCTTGTTGTATAAAATTCATCATTACGTATATCAAATGTTAAACAGTGAAATGCAAGATACCATTATTTAAAAAGTTTTTGATAATTACTCCAGTCATAATTCTTATCATTATTCCTATAATAAAGCTTGCCATTCTTAACCATCAAAGGTGAATGTATATTATTTGTAAATAAGCTTCCGGTTCCTAATCCCTGAGGTATTTTTGTTTTTAGTTTATACGTGAATTGTGCAATGGCATTCAGTCCTATATTACTTTCTAAAGCGGAGGTTATCCACCAACCTATATTATTCTTTTCAGCCATTTCTATCCAGGATTCCGTTCCTAGGTAACCTCCTATTAAACTGGGTTTTAAAATTAGGTATTGAGGCTGTATGGTTTGAATTAGGTTTTCTTTATCTTTTAGTTCAAAAACTCCAATTAACTCTTCATCTAAGGCTATTGCTAAAGGCGACGTTTTACATAGTTCAGCCATTTCCTCCCAATGATTTGGTTTAATGGGCTGTTCAATAGAATGCAGGTCAAATTCAGATAAAACTTTGAGTTTTTCCAATGCATCTTCAGGTTGAAAGGCACCATTAGCATCTACTCTTAATGCAATCTCCCTCTCATTAAATTCTTTTCTTATAGATTTTAATAGATCTATTTCTGTTGCAAAATCAATTGCTCCTATTTTTAATTTAATTGTGGTAAACCCATTTGCCAATTTCTCCTTAATTTGCTTTTGCATGAATAATTTATCTCCCATCCAGATCAATCCGTTTATGGGGATTGCATCATTACCTTTTGTAAATTCTGAAGGAAATAATTCGAATGTATTCTTACTTTTTAGAGATAGTAGGGCTTGTTCTAAACCAAACTGAATAGAAGGAAACTCAAGCAGTGAATCTAACAGAATACCCCTGTTTAAATGAATATTATCGCACAACCACCGTAGTTTTTCTTCATAATTGGGGACATCATCGGCACTCAAACCTCTGAATAAAGCACACTCACCTATTCCAAGACTGGTTGGATCAGTTATTCTTAGAAAATATGTTTCTTTCGAACGCAGTATTCCTCTGGATGTACCTCCGGGTTGCTTGAAATTAAGAATATACTTGTTATAGACGGCTTTCATATTGCTTTAATTAATCAAAGAAAACAAATATATATTTTTCTATTTTAAAGTTAACCTTCCGAATGAAGAGATAAAATAAATATTTATTAAATTTACACGCTTTGTAATGAACAAATGAATTAGAATATAAAACTATTTAATGTATCAGATCTTAATTTTTATAGTATTATTTTCATCTGTGGTCAATGCACAAAATAGGCTCTTGGATATTTTACCACTTAAAGACGCAAAAGTATATTATTCGGAGGTGTTAGAAGTTGAAGGTATTTCAAAAGATGAACTTTATAATCGTGCAAAGCAATGGTTATTGCATTCGGGTGAATCTCCTTATGAAATTATTTATACCGATGATAAAAATGAACAAATAGATGGGAAAGGTTCCTTTAAAGAATTATGGGGACCCAATGATTACCCTGAATTATATACAACTGTTTCTCTATCGATTGGTTTCAAATTAAGAAATAGTAGATATCAATATGAGATAACAAATTTTGTCATTAAGAAAAACGGAACGGAAACGCAAATTGAAGTTTTCAAAATGGAGTATAAAAAGAATCTGAAATATAATAGATTATTTTACAAAAAAATTGATGCACATATAAATAATTTAATCTCTTCAATTGAAAAATATATGACAATTGGCCCTGTAGTTCAACGGATAGAATAAGAGTTTCCTAAACTTTAGATCTAAGTTCGATTCTTAGCAGGGCTACTCTTTTGAATGTAAAGCTATTCTATTACCTTCAGAATCTAAAACAAGTGCCATATATCCAATATCTTCTCTGATCAAAGATTTCTCTTGTAATACAACACCACCTGCTTCTTCTACTTTACTTAATTCGTAGGTAATTTCAGGTGAAGAAAAATACACCAAAGTTCCATTTGCCATTGGTTTGTAGAATTGGTCATTGCAAACCAACGCCCCACCAGCACCGATGGCCCCGGCATCTTCGGGAAATGGAAAAAAACCCATTTCGGTATCTCCAAACTGATCTGTTTGCATCTTAACATCAAATACTTTTTCATAGAATTTTTTAGCTCGTCCCATGTTTGAAACAGGAATTTCGAACCAACCAACCATGTTTGTCTTCATAATTCAAAATTTAATTGTTTAACAAATGCCTATTACCTTCTAACTCATCCTTTTCAAAGTCAATTTGAATCATTTTATTTGTGTAATCAACTCATGTATAACTAATTAATCTAACAAATTTAATCCTGATCAATTCAAGTATTATTCACGAAAAAGTCATCTTAAAACCTATTAAATATTGGTCTAAATTGTTAATGCATGACCTATTTTCAACAAATGAAGCTCCTTTTCAGACTTAGAGAATTTACTTCTTGCCTCGCTATGGTCTATTTCAATATATCCGAAAGTATCATAATGAACTCCTAAAATTTTGGAGCATTCGATAAAATCTGAAGCAATAATAGCACTGTCAATTCCCATTGTAAAATTATCCCCAATTGGCAAAATTGCTAAATCTAATTTTGTTTGTAATGGGATTAATTTCATATCCATGGTCAAGGCAGTATCTCCGGCTATATATACATTACCTTCCTTTGATTCAATTATAAAACCTCCCGGCTGACCGCCATAACTTCCATCAGGGAAAGAGCTTGTATGAACTGCATTCGTATAGGTCACTCTACCAAAATCAAATTGCCAGCTTCCACCGTGATTCATAGGGTGTCCATCGAACCCTAAATTTCCATAGTGTGTTACAATTTCATAGTTGGAAACAACCTTAGCTCCAGTTCTTTTGGCAATAGAATCAACATCCAAAATATGGTCCTGATGCGCATGAGTGATCAATATATAATCCGCTTTTAAAGAATTAACATCTATATCTTTTGCAAGGGAATTGCCTGTAATAAATGGGTCAACAATAATATTTATACCTGCCAATTCAATACTTAAACTTGCATGTCCGAGAAAAGTAACTTTCATTGTCTTAGAATTTTGACCCTAAATTTAATCAAATAATTGCACTAATAACCTCAGTTCGATCTAAATAATATTTGCAAATTACTCTTTAACCCGTATTATTCATGGTCTTCGTTATGAAAAGTCAAAATATCAATAGAATTGGAAAGCACAGGAATTTTTTAGTGAAAGAATTGTGGCTCAATTTTGAGCTAATAAACTTTGAGCATTTTCAATTATAACAGGTAGTTTGGCTTTGGAATAGAATATCCATGAATAATGCGGGTTAAGTCGAGCTGAATCCATCAATGAGCAAGCTCATATTATTTTTTTTGATAAAGCAATTTTTAATTATATAATAGGATATTAGTGATCAATTGTTCGTGAATAACCCACCTACCGGACAGGCATGCACCAACAATGGCTGAATAACTTTGCCGTTGTTGGTGTTTTTACCAACAACATTTCGCTCTATGTTTTATGAGTAATTGATTGTTGGTAAAAAATACCAACAATGGCCTAGATGTTAGTTATATAATAGGTTAATACAAATCACTTTTTGGATTTAGAACAGATAATAGTGTTAGTTAAAAACATAAGATAAGTTTATAAAAATATTTCTACCCAATCTTGGAATATTATTCCAGTCGGCATAAGTGGAGTAATAGGTGTCAAATATATTATCGAGCCCCGCTTTAAGGTATAATTTATTTCTCCCAAAATAAAATTTATAGGAAGCGTTTAGATTATATACATTGTATGCATCTGTCATATTTTCTCCGTATTCAGGGCTATAATTTGTTTGTTGGGATGCACCATTCATATTGATCTCTGCATCGAAAAAATCCTTTTTATAATGTAATGCCAACCGATAGTTTAACGGACTGATCAATGGTAAGTTGTTACCATTATAATCTTGTCCTAAATTATAAGCCACTGCTCCAAATAAATTTAAAGCAGGTAAAAAATTATAGGAAGCACTAAGATTGCTATTAAATATGGTTGCATAATCTAGTGATGTGTAAATTCTCACACCGTTCGCTCCAATCGTCATTGGAGTCAATAGCGGATCAATTTCACCTATGATATAGTCAGAAATATGAAAATAAGAGGCCTCTATTCCAATTTTAAATTTTTTAATAATATAATTAATACTTGTATTTAATTCAAATGATTTTTCATTATTGAGGTATGGATTCCCAATATAATCAAAATTATCAAAACTATTGTACAAATAAAATCCGTAACCTTCTGAAACAAAGGGTGCCCGCTCACCATATCCCGTACTAAATAAGAAATCAAAATTCCGAACAGAGATCTCATATTGAGCTGCGAAATTCATTAAAAATCTGTTATTGGTTGCTTCTAATTCCGGATAAAAGATTTGCAAACTATTTAACCCAAATTCCGACGCAATATGTTCAGTTTGAAAACCAAATCTCGCCGATACCTTTAAACTCTGATTCTCTTTTAATTTAATATTATCTTCACCGTAAATACCTGAGTATGTAGTTCTTACATCAGGCCATGTCAGCATGAACATAATATTTTCATCAGGATCGTTGGGATACATCGTCATCTCAGCCAATGATCTGTTATGGTATGCATTAGCATTAAATAAAAGATTATGATTAGATTTTTTGGCATAAAGTTTTGAATAAAATCCAAATGTATCACTCCACCCCGGCATATCCATATGAATTGGTACGTTTGGCCTTTTAGTATCATCCATGATATGGGTGATCGTATTATAATAAACTTTTGTATCCCAATTATAAATAAATGCATTTATGTCTTTCTGCTCATAACTGATGGAAGTTATTAGTGCTTCCGCCAAAGAAACATCCATAGGTAAGGCCGGATAACCAACATCTGTTGCTTTATCATATATAATAGATCCAATTACGGAACCATTCTCACTGGTTTTAACACCAGCTACTGCCGAAATATTATATTTGGTAAATTGAGAATTCATAACTTCTATCCCTCCGCCTGCGTAATAATTATCCGACTTCCTATAGATTCCATCCGCATTGACAAAAAATTTATTATTTGAAAAATTAAATTCTGAACTGAGTATTTTAGAATTTCCGTTAGTTTCGTACCCTGCATCCACTCCAAAATCCCATGACTCTTTGTCAAAACCATTTTTTTGAATTTTTAAATCAATTCCGCCACCAATCGTAGCCCCATTTTCTGAACCTTGTTGACCTGACTTTATATGAACTTCAGACAAATTGGAGACATCAACATAGGAAGTAATCGGATCCATTTTATCTGTACAGGCCCCAAAAATTTGCATTCCATCAATGGTAACCGACAATCTTTCGGAAACCATATTATTCATGGTAGGTTCCCAGGCATAGTTACCTCTCTTTATCATAGTAATTTTACTCGATTTTTCTAAATATTCATCAATTGAAGAAAGTGGTTTAACCTGTTTTTGATTATTCAGTTCATCACGACTAATTACAATTACTTCATCTAAATTTACAATTTTAGTAGAATCAATTGATTGTTCTTGCGCAACAAGGTTAAATGATAAAAAAATAATAAATATTATAAGTATTTTATTCATAGAAACAACATTGAAAACTGCCTTTTATTAAAGGCAGTTTATTGATAACTAATTCATTAAAATTCTAATTCTAAAAATAAACTACTGCTTTCATTTGTCTCCGTAACTTCTTCTCCCTTTAATAATTCATCCTCTGAATTGTATAACATTAAATTAAGTTTCCAGTATCCTGTCATGGTTAATGATAACTTACCGTCATACATTGTAGTGTTGGTATTAAATGTCAGATCTTTATTATTTGGAGAGGAATGATTGCCCATACTTGGCATTCTGGGGTCGAGTTTTACGATATAATTTTTTACTACGGGAAAACTCATCATATTTTCCATTTTAAACAATCCAACCGTCATATCATTGACCTTTACCTCTGGGTTTTGAGGTTCAACCAAGGCAAGAATGTATTTTATCTCATCAGCACCTGTAAAAACGGCTACAATTTGTTTGTCAGAATTAGGAACGCTTATATCACCTTCCACTTCATATTCAACACCGCCTATTGTATAATCGATAGTTAGGTCCCAGCCTTCATCATTATTTTCCGGCATTTGAAAAACAATATAGCCACTATAAATAGTTTTCTTATTTGTTACTTTAGAGACATCAGATTTTGGACAAGAATGCGTCATCATTATCATATGCATTATCGGCTTCCATGTTATTATTGCGTTCTCAACAAAATCACTTGATGCTTTGTCTGTTATTCTTAGAGTTATATCATTGTATCCCAGAGAAAGCATTCCACTTTCAGTAAATAACTCAACGACATGTGTGCTATTATTAAATTCCTGTACTTTTAGTAAATCTTGAACTTCATTTACTGGAGTTTCTATACCATTATCTTCAGAACACGAAATTGATGCTAAGATTAAAAATATGGGTATTATGTATTTTATTAATTTCATTTTTAGTATAATTTAATTAGATAATATTATCTGCTATTGATATTCTGAAATATCAATAACAAAGTTTAAATAAAATATGCTTTATTGTTAAATACAGTTGACACAGGTATTTAACAGTAAGTAGAGGTATGTGATTGGATTACTATTGAGGTGGGCGGAAAATAGAAAATATGATTTCCTGAAAGATTTCCTTAGGATTGAGATAAAGTTTATCTTCTAGA